>JANNCA010000169.1:0-8992 GCA_031386075.1 Oligoflexia bacterium | reverse complement strand
TCCGTTTCGCATGGAAGGTCGCCTGGGAGACTTAATGATCTGTCTGCCTGTTCTGAAAGCCCAAGCGCGATCATTGGGTCATCCTGATGAGAAGGAGTTGGATATTCTTTTGGTCCATGGACTCCTTCACCTTCTGGGGTTCGATCATGAAAAAGGTAAAAAGGAAGCTAAAGAAATGGCGCGATGGGAAGCCCGTGTTTTGGGCTTAGGCTTAGGCTTGATCGATAGGGCGAAGTCAGGTAGTGAGAAGGGATGAGTTTATCACCATCGTCCACAGAAATTCGTTCCTCTCTTTCCGCTCTCAGCGAAAAACTTAATTTTCTTCGAGGTTCGCTTTGACTTAGCGGTCAAACAACGCCGAATAGAAGAATTATCAGATCTTTCGAACCAAGATGGTTTTTGGAATGATAATCGAAGGGCAAGAGCGATTTCTCAAGAAAAGTCCCGCCTTGAGTCAGAGCTTACTGAGTTCTTCGATTTAGAGCGATCTCTTCATGATGCGCAAACCCTGTATGAGCTTGGTGAAGAGGCTCAGGACGAAAGCACATTAAGTGAAGTGGCCACGCTCGTGAGTGCGTTGGTAAGCCAGTTTGAACGCGTGGAATTTCATAAAATGCTATCTGAGGAAACAGACCCTAAAAACGCAATCGTCACGATTAATGCCGGTGCGGGTGGGACTGAGTCGCAGGATTGGGCTCAAATGCTTCTTCGAATGTATCAGCGGTGGGCGCAAGACCAAGGGTTTAAGGTCCAGCTTCTGGATGCCTTGGTAGGTGAGGAAGCCGGAATTAAGAATGCGACTCTTACTATCAGTGGTCCCTTCGCCTTTGGGCTTTTAAAGTCGGAGGCCGGTGTACATCGCTTGGTTCGAATTTCGCCATTTGATTCGAATGCAAGAAGGCACACTTCTTTTACAAGCGTGTATGTTACCCCTGAAATTGACGATGATTTTGAAGTGGTGATCAATCCAACAGATTTGAGAATCGATGTTTATCGTTCTGGCGGAAAAGGCGGTCAGGGTGTGAATACGACTGATTCTGCTGTGAGAATCACTCACAATCCCTCTGGCATTGTAGTGGCTTGCCAACAGGAACGTTCACAAATAAAAAACAAAGATATAGCAATGAAAGTTCTGCGTTCCCGCCTCTACGATCGACATTTAGAGGAAGAGCGAAAGAAACAGGCAGTCATTGAAGAAAGTAAGAAAGATATTGCTTGGGGAAGTCAGATTCGTTCATACGTTCTGCATCCCTACAAGATGGTGAAGGATCATCGAACCGGGCACGTGGTTCCTACGGCTGAAAAAACTTTGGACGGAGAGCTGGATGGTTTTATTAAGTCCTACCTGACCTGTCGGCTCACGGGAGATTGGGTAAGGGGAGGATCGGGAGATGATTTGGGTTAATCGAAAGGACTCCTTCGGAATTTTCATTAGTCTTTGACATTGCGCATAAGATCGAGCAATATCCCGTTGATTTTAGGGGTATTTATTTATGAAATATACAGCGGCACAAAAACGGAGACTCTTTAGTGAACTAGATCGAGTAGATCACGGCTTTGCTAAAAAAATCGAACCGTTTCTTGAAGGTCTTTATAAATACTATTTTCGTTGTGATATTTCCGGGTGGGAAAATATGCCTGAGGGAAAGGCCCTCTATGTTGGAAACCATAATGGACTTTTAACTTTTGAAGTCCTGATGGTTTTTTACGGGTGGTGGAAGCGCTTTGGGACCTCTAGGCGGGCTTTAGGGCTTGCTCATAATATGGCTCTAAAAAATCCTTTTTTTAGATGGATCATTCCCAGACTAGGGGCTATTCCTGCTGACCCTGAAATAGCCATGGAAGCGATGAATCGTAATTACTCTCTTCTGGTTTATCCAGGGGGCGAAAAAGAAGCATTTCGTTCCTATTTTGAGCGAAAAAAAGTAGATTTCTATCAGCGGAAAGGATTTATCCGCTTAGCCTTGAAGGCTCAGGTGCCCATTGTGCCGCTCGTGAGTATTGGTGCGCATGAGAGTTATGTGATTTTGCACCGTGGAGAAGAGCTAGCTGAGAAACTGGGACTCAAAAAGAGGTTTCGCCTTCATGGGGCCCCGATTACCGTTCGATCTCTCTTTTTTATGTGGTGTGTGACCTCAGGTTTGTTTACTTTTTTTCCTCTTCTTTTAGCTCCAGCGGCGTTTGCTTCTATTTTTATACCTTTGCCAGCCAAAATGGATTTTAAAATTCTTCCGCCCGTCGATGTTGTTTCAATGATGAATCCAGAGTTGACTGAGGAGGAGAATCTCCAAAATATCTACGATCATATTTTGGAGATGATGCAAAAAGTTTTAACTGAGGAATATTCAAAGCGGCAACTTCCTGTGATCGGGTAACCTTTTAGGGTGAATAGAATAGTAGTCGAAGATTTTGCCTCAATCATCTAATTCACTTCGCATATCCTAATCAGAATGAGAGATCTGTTCTTGTGAGTCGATTGAAATGAATCACCTTGTGATAGATAAAATCATTGATTGACCTTACTTCGGACGCTATCCTAAAAGAGGAGCCGGTTCATTGTGATGATAGAACGAAAAACAAGCTACCGAATGAGTTTTCTTTTTCTGTTCTTGAGTCCGTGGGCCATGGGGGATGATTTTCACTTAAAGTTGATTCATAATGGCTCCCAGCATATTGCCGATCTTAATTGGGATGAATCTAAAGAAACACAAGAACCGTTGATTCAGGTAAAACCTGGTAGCGCGGTGTACCTTGGCACCTCTCCTTACTTTGTGACACTACATGGAAAGTATTTAAGAAAAGACTCCGCACTTCTCTTTGGACTGAAATCAGTCCCTTTAATGGAAGATGGGAGTTTTGAGTTAGAAGTGGAGATTGGCGGTGATCAAATCGAAATCTCCATGACAGCGGTAGATGTAACAGGCACAGTTGAGTCTGAAGTAGATCACCTCAGGTTTTCGGAGTGGGCGAATTTTAAGAAGAGTCTGACAGAAGGAACGTTTAAGAAATTCACCTTTCAAGCCGGAGTGAGCTTGAGTGGGATCACCTATATTCAGTCGGATAGTGGATCTGGGACGACGACTGATTTTAGTGAAATGGGAGTCAACGTCCAAGGGGAGATTCGCTATCAGTGGTTGGAGAAACTAGCTTTTACGGGTCAGGTAGGGGTCACGGCTCTGCCTATTGCGATAGGTCTAAGTGGAAACACGATTAGGATTTTAAGTCTAGATGCACAAGCGATTTATCCCCTTTGGCTCATTCATGACCCCTGGAAGCTTGAAGTTTTAGGAAGCTATTCTTACCGGACGACCTTTCAAAGCTCATCAGCCTACGGATACACGAACGTTCAAGGGCTTACGATCTACCCTCACCTTGAAAAGGCATTTTCGGGGAAAAAAAGCGCCTGGATATCTTTGAGATTCATGCCGATCTTAGCGGGAGGGCTTACTTTTTTAAACTTAAGTAGTTACGAGGCAAGCTTGCAGGGAGGCTACAAAGGGATCCAGCTTGGAAGCCATAGGTTTGAACTCTTTGCGAATTTGGCGCTCCTTGCTCTTGCTTATTCAGGGGGATCTTCGGGAAGTATTCAAGCCAATTCGTATGGTTTAGGAGCAAATTATTTATTTTGATCTATGTTTTCCGATCGGTCGGCCGCTGAGCGCGGGATCACAGCAATGGCTTAGACCTCTCACTATGACCACAGTCCGTGCAAATTCCAAAGAATTCTAGATTATGGGATATTTTTGAATATCCTTTTTTTTCTATAGTTTTTTCAAGCTGAGTGACTTCGCAATCGTCCATGTTTTCAGATCGTCGACAAATTCTGCAAATGACATGATGATGATGGTGTCCAGAATTGAGTTGAATTTCGTATCGGGCAATGCCATCGCCGAAGTCACAGCGCCTGACGAGTCCAATGGTTTCGAATGCAGTGAGGCACCGATAGACAGTGACTAGATCGACCTTTTGTTTTTTTACAAAATGGTGGAGTTCGTCCACACTGAACGGTCCGTGTTGATTGACTAAGACTTTAAGGAGAGCCTCCCGGCCTTTTGTTTTTTTTAAGGAAGCCTTTTCCAATGCCTTGAGGGCTTCTTCAAAACTGTTTGATAAAATCATAGATTTTATCATGGATATCTTGAAACGCCCTAAAATGCGAGGAGAGGATGCCCTTGGATCGCTGCGTTCACGAGTTTCCAGGCAAGTTCCTGGTGGATTCCGTCGGATGAAGTGACACCGAGTGCGGCGAGGGTCGCCTGGGAAGCCGTTGGGTGACCGCCAGAAAGAAGGACCAAGCCTTTGCCTGCCCAAATTTGACTGATGGCCGGATTTCCATTGGGATATTTCGCAATCACGACTCCTGGACCGTCTGGAGTGACGGGGCCTCCGTACCAGAGGATGTCTTGAGTTGTTCCATCGGGGAATGAGTGTAAGGTCATAGAAATGTCAATTCCTTGATCCTCTAAAAAATAGTAATCGGGGACCGGTCCATTCACGATCCCGAATCCATAGCTGACATCCTGTCCGACTGGAGGAGTAGGAGCTACTGCTATGAAGGCTCCCGCACATAAACCTAAGTAGCCGACTCCTTCTTGTTGAATTGCTTTACGGAGGCGGTCATGAGTATCTGCACTTACACTTTTGGCTTGAGTGGCACCCTGGCCTCCGGGAAAAATGAGAACTCCGAATTGAGCTAAATCGCTTAGGCTTAGGCTTTCCAGCTGTTCGGAATTGATTTCCTGATAAGTTGCATGGTGGTTGGCTAAAATTCCTTCGAGTGAATTGATTTCGGTACCCCAAGTACCGTCACCTGTAAAAACCATGGCATCAGTTGAAAAGGCTCTGGGTCCTTCACTTGGAGCTCCGAAGATTGCTCCGGGTTGTGAGTTGAATGTCAGAGGAAAGGGCAATGAGTTTAGATTTTGAGTAGATAATGGGTCATTGTTCCGGCTGGTTGAACGACCACAACCCGTAAAACACAGAAATCCGAGTATGAGTGGAAAAAATAAGTGCACTTTTTTCATGAAACCTCCAGATTTGAAATCCAACGCTTGACTGATATACGTATTTTAGGAGGAATGAGTTTCGATGGAACGAAAATTAATCACTTCCCAAATGGTTTTTGACTACATCCTGAGGCCAGCTCAAGGTGTGCCAAGAGAACTGATTCTTCTTCTTCATGGTTTTAATCAGTCGGGCCAGAAAATTTTTAATAAATTGGAGTCTTTTCTACCTCGACATTCGGCCATTCTTGCGCCAAATGGGCCCTTTCCAATCCCCTTTAAAACAGAAAATGGCTATAAAGTAGGTCAAAGCTGGTATTTTTATAATCCTGGAACCCGCGAGTACTGGATTGATATGAGGGTGGCAGTTGACTTTCTGGACCAGGGGATTCGGGCGTTGGGATTTGAGAGTCTCCCAAAGGTGATTATCGGGTTTTCTCAAGGCGGGTATCTGGCGCCCATTGCGGCACATCGAATGGGAAAGGTTCGAAAAATCATCGGTATAGGGTGCGAATACTTGACTGATGAGTTTCCTGGCGGACTTTCATGCCAAATCGATGGGATTCATGGTGAAGTGGATGACGTCGTTTCTATGGCAGATGCTCAGACTTCTCATGGGCGCATCAAAAATCTTGGACTTGAGGGGGTTTTTTATATTCTACCCGGAGTGGGCCATCGAATCACTTCTGAGGTGCAAGAGAAGCTGCGGACTCTCCTCTAAAGCTACCCCGTAAATGGGGCATTTTTAAGTCACAAATGATTAAAGATATCTTGATTTTTGAGTGATCCAATTCTTCTAATTTTTTAAGTGCTTCAAGAGGAAGGATCTGAGACAGCATTCGATGTTAAACGAATGAGACTGATTTCAGCAGGCACCAAAAATCGATGGGCAGGACCCCAGTAGCCGGTTCCGGCATTGACATAGACCCACATTTTTCCATGTCGATGAAGTCCACGATAATATTGATGAGCTAGCCGCACGATGAGGCTCCATGGAAAAAACTGGCCTGCATGGGTGTGTCCGGAGAGTTGAAGGTCAAATGCTGATGTCCCAGTTTCGAGACAAGTGTCTGGGCGGTGTGCCAGAAGGAGTTTGAAGGCGCAGTGTTCTGCTTCTGGGGAAGCGGAGGCTTGTACAGGGTTCGATCGGTGAGAAGGTACGAACTGATCGCCTGACGGGTCTGTGACCCCACCAACCAGGATTTTGACTCCTTCATAGTTCACAACTCGATTTTCGTTGATGAGTGGAATAAATCCAAGTTGCTTCGTTTTTTCTACCCAGGATTCAGCTCCCCAGTAGTATTCATGATTACCCGTGACATAAAAAGTTCCAAGAGGAGCCTTGAGTTCAGATAATGGCCGAAGGTGGGGGCTGAGAAGCTCGGGTGTCCCATCGATCAGGTCTCCTGTAATGGCAATCAGATCAGGGCGAAGCGACATGGTTTTTTTGACTACTTTATGGACATAATTTTGATCGATTGTTGATCCAACATGTAGATCTGAGATTTGGACGATTCGAATTCCTCGGAGAGCAGGAGGGATTCCTGGAATTGGAACGAGAACCTCTTGAATGCGGGGTCCGCCAATGACCTCCAGATAGCCTAGGCTCACGATTCCGATGGAAATTCCAAAGAGGCTCAAGGGTATCCAAGGATGGCTAGAGTTCATTTTCAGAAGGGAAGTGAGTCCATGGAACAGGTCAAATGGAATTGAGAATGTGACAAAAGTTCCCCAAAGGCCCATTCCAAAGGATCCCGTCCAAGCCAAAATGGGGAACCATCGAGTTTCCAGTGCGTTTTTACAAAATCGGTAAGTCATTTGCCATGCGACGATCAGACCGACAAAGAGGCCACTGAGGGTCCATGCTAAAGCTTCTTTTCCAATCAGAAGTTGAGCGGCCTTAAAGTGAGTGTAGAAAAACAAGACGGACAGGATGGATATAATTCTAAGGATGAAGATTTGACGAGACATCATTAGAATTGATTGTAAACTGAATAGGAGTATTTAAGGAAAGCATTCCTTTAGGATAAGAATTGAGGGTGGCCTTGAAGTTCCTCAAAGTCAGTATCAGATATCGGACCCTGAGAATAGGATTTGCCTCTGAGTGGAGCCGAGTTCGACGACAAGCGCACACGCTTGAGCCAATCGACTGGGAGAGGTTTTTCAAGTAAGTTCAGGTGATTCGTCGCTAAGGTCGTTTCAGCTTTTTCACCCACTTCACACCCAATTCCTACCGAAAACCCTGCCATCAAGAGAGACACTCTGAGGGCAGTGGATCGAGTGTAGTTGGTGAGTAGGCAAGGAATGGTTGGATCTAGGCACCTCCGAAGAGCCGAAAAGTGCTCCAAGGTCCACATTTCAGAATTTCCAATTGCAGAGTAGGGATCGTAAAAAATCGAATGCGGTGCTGAGAGCGACGGAGATTTCATCGTTTCTTGGAAGTCACCGAGGTGGAGTTGCCAGGTGATCAGAGGTGAAATGGAGACCTGTTTTTTTTCTAGAAGCGCTTGCAAGATGGCGTGATGAGGAAGTAGATAACTCAGATCTTGCGAATTTTTTAAAGCAAATTCTATAGGTCCTGTAGATTTATCAAAGCTGTGGATTTGAATTTCCGGCTGCGCCTGTTGAATTTTTGGGCTGAGTTGGAGGGCTTCTATGGCGGCCAGAATATTTGCGGCTGCTCCAAATCCAACATCCCAAATCACAAACTTCTTCACTTCACCACAACGTTCAATTAGTCGTTGCTGCTGAACATGGAGGTGATTCGCCTCAACCCAGGGTCCTGTGACTGGGTGGAAAGTCTCCTTGTGTATGAGTGAACGGAGACTTTTGATTCCATTTTTTAAGGTGACGATTTCAAAATTGTCAGAATGATCCAATGATTCCTTCCCGTTTTCAGCTCTATTGATTTAAAATATAGCTAAAAATCAAGGGTGCCACAATGGTCGCATCGGATTCTACAATATATTTTGGGGTGTCGATTCCTAGTTTCCCCCACGTGATTTTTTCATTGGGGACGGCCCCAGAATACGAGCCATAACTCGTGGTTGAGTCGCTGATTTGAGCGAAGTATCCCCAGAGTCGAGCTTCAAATCCCATATCCTGGTGAAGCATCGGAACGACGCAAATGGGGAAGTCTCCGGCAATGCCACCTCCGATTTGGAACATTCCGAGTGAGTTGTTTTTGGTGATTCCTTGATAAAATTCAGCCATTTGAATCATATATTCAATGCCGGTACGTACGGTATGAACCTTCTTGACATCGCCTCGCATACAAGCGGCAGCATACATATTGCCAAGGGTTGCATCTTCCCAGCCGGGAACAATGATGGGTAAATTCTTTTCTGCGGCGGCCAGCATCCAGCTATCCTTGGGATCAATTTGGTAATATTGTTTTAGTTTTCCGCTGCGAATGGCGCGATAAAAAAATTCATGAGGGAAGTAGCGCTCCCCTGCTTGATCAGCATCGGTCCATTGGCTGAGCATGACCCCTTCAATCCGGCGCATGGCTTCAGCTTCTGGAATGCAGGTATCAGTGACCCGATTCATGTGGCGCTCGAGGAGACTTTGTTCGTCCTGGGGGGTGAGCTGTCGATAATGGGGAACCCGCTCGTAATGATCGTGGGCAACCAGATTGAAGATATCTTCTTCTAAATTTGCGCCCGTGCAGCTAATCAAATGGACTTTGTCCTGCCGAATCATTTCGGCCAAAGTAAGGCCGAGCTCAGCGGTGCTCATAGCCCCCGCCAAGGTAATCATCATTTTTCCACCTTGATCGATGTGTTTCTTGTAGCCCTCAGCAGCGTCGACTAAAGCGGCAGCGTTGAAGTGTCTGTAATTGTGCTTGATAAACTGAGAAATGGGTCCCATCGAATTCATGGCTTCCGGTACTCCTGATTTTTTGCAAAGGTCTGCCTCTCTTTTACTTAACTTGATTCTTGTGGTCAATTTAAAAGTGCGGAGCGAGGCGGCCCCCCAAAAATGGGGGG
>JANNCA010000168.1:0-8658 GCA_031386075.1 Oligoflexia bacterium | reverse complement strand
GAGTCCCTAGCTATCCAGTATGATCTTCCAATAAAAGTCCAAAGATATGCTTCTCTTTTTTGGATGATATTGGGAGAGATCAAAACTCAAGATGGCTTTGTTCGGACCCCTACTGAAACTCCGAGTCAGCACAAAGATTTGTTCGCTCGTATTTTTCACTCCCTCCTTGAAAAAGGGATCTATTTGGCACCCAGCGCATTCGAAGTTTCATTTCTGTCGACCGCCCACATCGAGAAGCAGCTGGACCAACTCGTGAGCACAGTTGGCGAGATCTTAGCAGCAGGCCTATGACTGGGAAGGGTGTTTCAAGCATTTCTGATAGCCGCCTCCGTTGGATGGTAGGCGCTCAACTCTTTTGGTTGGGGATGGTTTGCGTTCTGGGTGCTTGGTGGGGGCGCCTCGTTTTGGTTCAGGCCTCTCGGATTGCTGATTTAGAGACTGCATTGGGACTAGGTAAAATAGTGACTCAAAACCATTGGCAGCGAACCCAGCGAATGCTGTACTGGGAATCATCTTTTTTTTTCGGACTCCTTCTGGCTTGTACTGCACTCCTGTTTTGGCTTTATTGGCGAGATGTTAAAAGAACTCGAGGGCTTCAGGTATTCTTTGCTTCAGTCACTCATGAGCTGAGGACTCCGCTCACTAGCATCCGACTTCAAGCCGAATCGATTGCGGAGACTTTTGAGGGAGAAGATTTGATTAGAAATTCAACAAGCGAGAATAGTCGCAGAATTTTTAGACTTTTAGAAGACACAATTCGCCTAGAAGCTCAAGTTGAGAAAACTTTAGAACTTGCGAGAATTGAAGGCGGTGGGCCTGTTCACATTCAGTTAGTGGAGCTTAGGCCTTGGCTGGAGAGGTTTTTGAAAACCTGGGAATATGATTATAAAAATAAAGTAGAGTTTCAACAGAATATTGAAGATGTACTGATTGAAGCTGATTCTGCTGCGATTCATGTCATTTTTAAAAACTTACTGGAAAATTCAGTCAGACATTCGAAAAAGATTCGCGTATTGATTTCAATTTCGGTAGTTCAAAGTGACAACGGGGTTTTGGTTTTACTCAAAGATAATGGGCAGGGTTTTCTGGGAGATCAGGCTACTTTGGGTAAAATTTTTCAAAAAGGACCACAGTCCCAAGGGACTGGAGTCGGGCTTTATTTAGTGAAGGTTTTGATGGATCGAATGGGGGGATGGGTAAAGTTTAGCTTGAATTCAGGCTTTGAAGTCAGACTATGGTTTCGAGAAAGTCGGGAGGGCAGCCACAATGAGTAAACTTCTCTACTTGGAGGATGAAGTCAACGTGGGAGCTACTCTCCATGAGCGATTGAATCGAGAGGGATTTGGGGTGACTTGGGTCACTACTGTGGAGAGCGCTAAGGCAGCAATTTCCAAGCACCGATTTGAATTGGCACTATTGGACGTAGGACTGCCAGATGGTTCTGGCTTTGAAGTGGGTCAGTTTCTTAGGTCGAAGGCACCAGGGACTGCGGTTATTTTTCTAACAGCTTTAGGGGCTCCTGAGGATCGAATTCGTGGTCTGGAGTTGGGGGCTGAAGATTATGTAGTTAAGCCATTTCATTTGAAAGAGCTTATTTTAAGAATTCAAAATGGTTTGAAACGAGCGAAGTACTTGGCTGGGGCTGAAGGAGATCTAGAGTCAAAAACCTCACTTCCTGTTACTATAGGGAAAGCTCGGATTTATTTTCTTAGATTTGAAATTGAAGTTGAAGGTAAAATTTCTGCACTCACACATAAAGAAATTGCCCTTCTCAAGCTTTTAGTCGATCGAAGAGGTTATGTCGTGAGTCGAGATGAAATTCTCAATCACGCCTGGTCGGAGAATGAATATCCTACTCCAAGAACCGTCGATAATTTTATTATGAGACTGAGACGTTGGGTGGAGCTGAATCCAGAGCACCCGCAAGTAATTAAAAGTGTGAGAGGAATTGGATATCAATTATTATGAATTTATTTAAAGCAGCAGTTCTTAAGCAAAATGAATCAAGACCTCCAGTTTGGATGATGAGGCAGGCAGGTCGGTATCACTCACATTACCAAAAACTGAGACAAAAATTTTCATTTGTGGAACTTTGCAAGAATCCTGAGGTCGCTTGTGAAGCAACTATGGGGCCTATTCGAGACTTTGATTTTGATGCAGCTATTTTATTCTCAGATTTGCTGTTCCCGCTTGAGGCAATGGGAATGGGATTGAGGTATGAGGATGGACCCAAACTCGATTTCCATATTCGAGAAACTTCTGACCTTAAGAAATTGAGGGGTGGAGCGAAACTGGTTGAACACTTGGAGTTTCAGGCGGATGCTTTGAAACTGATTAAGCAAGAATTGCCAGAATCTAAAGGACTTCTTGGGTTTGTGGGAGGGCCTTTGACTCTTTATTGTTATGCAGTTGAAGGGAGTCATCAAGGAAGGATGGGTTCAGCAGTTCAAGGGCTTTTTGACGGCAGATTTACTGGTTTTTTTGAGAAGCTTTTGGATTTATTGGTTGAAAACATGGTGCTCCAGGCAAACGCTGGGGCTGATGTTGTAGCGGTGCTGGATACCTGTGCTGGAGAATTTGAGTCTGCTACCTATCAGAAAATCATTGTTCCCTGTTTGGATCTCGTCCTCAGGAAGTTCAAGGCACGATGTCCTCACACTCCAGTCATTTATTATTCTAAAGGAACTGGACCTAATCATTGGTCTTGCCTGGAGGGGGTGCCAGTGGATTGCCTGGGAGTCGACTGGAGAATGGGACTGAGTGATGTTCTTACTGATTGGGCAAGGCTATGGGCAATTCAAGGAAATATTGATCCAAACTGGTTATTTCTCGACTCGACGGAATTAGAAATTCGATTGAGAGCAGTTTTTGAGAAGGTAAAAGCGCTTCCGTTGGAATGCCGAAAAGGTTGGATCTGTGGACTAGGGCACGGAGTTTTGCCTAAAACCCCGGAAAAAAATGTTCGACTTTTCGTTCAGCTCCAAAAGGAAATATTTTCATGACCCATCCTTCGAAGTTTCTGAAGAAATACAATGTTCCAGGCCCTCGCTATACGAGTTACCCAACGGTTCCTTATTGGGATTTGGCCCCAACGGAGTCCCAGTGGCTTGAGGGTATTTCTGCTTCGCTCGATGAGGGGATGTCCAATGGGATTGGAGCTGCGGTTTATATTCATATTCCATTTTGTGAAGCACTTTGTACTTATTGCGGTTGTAATACAAGAATTACAAAAAATCATAAGCTAGGTAACCCTTATATTCACTCGGTTCTCAAGGAATGGGACCTTTATGTCAATCGAGTCGGACGGAAGATTGAGCTGAGCGAAATTCACTTAGGCGGAGGGACGCCTACTTTTTTAGCTCCTTTGGAGTTGGAGACGTTAGTGGAGGGGATACTTTCGCGATCTCAGATATTTTCCAGTTCGGATTCCTCAAATTCTTCGAGTATTTCCATTAGTCCCGAGTTTTCAGTCGAGGCAGATCCTCGTGTGACTCAGAGGGAGCATTTGGTTACTCTTTATCGATTGGGCTTTCGAAGGCTGAGTTTAGGAGTTCAGGACTTTGATCCTGCAGTGCAAGCTATTGTTCATCGAGTTCAGTCTGAGGAGCAAGTGAGAGAGCTAACGGAAATGGCTCGGGAGATTGGATTTACCGGAATTAATTATGACTTGATTTACGGCTTACCCCTTCAGACACCTGAGAGTATTCAGGCCACGGTTCAAGCGGTTCAAAGATTAAGGCCTGATCGGATTGCATTCTATAGCTATGCTCATGTGCCGTGGATTCGGCCAGGGCAAAGGAGATTCACTGAAACTGACCTTCCCAATGGTGACGAAAAGCGGATCCTCTACGAGCTAGGTCGGACGATGCTGGAGGAGGTGGGTTACTGTGAGGTGGGAATTGATCATTTTGCTCTCAAGACTGACTCTCTCTGGAAGGCTTCGGAAGAGAAGACGCTTCATCGAAATTTTATGGGTTATATCTCTCGTCAAGTTTCACCTTTGATTGGATTGGGTGTGTCTGCGATCGGAGATTCGTGGACTGCGTTTGCTCAGAACGAAAAGCTTTTGGAAACTTACCAGGCCCGTGTCGAAGCAAATGAAATTCCCATTGCGCGGGGTCATATTTTAAGCCAGGAAGATCGAATCCTGAGAAAACATATTTTAAATTTGATGACACAACTCGCCACTGAGTGGACGGCTGATGTACTTGATGCGCCCCATTTGGTGACGATACACCCACGGTTAGCTGAAATGGTGAATGATGGCCTGGTTGAATTAAAATCTAATTCCTGCCGGATTACTGACGAAGGGCGGCCCTTTATCAGAAATGTTTGCATGGCGTTCGATGCTCGTTTAGCTTTAAGGGCCCCCACCACTCCTATTTTTAGTCGAACGATTTAAAATGGTTTATTTTTAATAAAATCAAAATACGATAAACATTATGTGTTTTATTAATGTCTAATCTAATCGTTCTTATCTTGTGAATTTCACAAGTTGCAATGCCTAAAGCTATAGCCCCATGTCGGCGAAAGCTCTATGAGTCGGTCAGAATCGTTCGAGCAGAATAGATGGGTGATTTATACAAGGAGTCTTCCGAAAGGACCTTGACATCTTTACTTGGGAAAGCATTAAATAAGGCATCGTTTTCAACTGACTTTGTTAGGCTAATTTTAAAGTGATTGCCCAGGGTTTCTCGAAGTTCTGATGAAGTGAGAGTATGGGTATAGTTTGTAATACATGCTAAATCCGAGACCGAAGGGTCATTGTCGAACCAAAAGGTCACGTGCACGGAACCACGGGTATAGATGTTGTCAATTTTATTTACTTTTAAAACCTGTCCCGTAGGTATCTCGTGAATAGGTTGGCTTGCCTTTCGGAAATGAAGATAACATCTTGGAGATTTGTAGAAATCAATATTTTCGTTGAGTTTTCCATCTTGATATTCAAGTGAGTCAGAATTCATAGCTATTTGAATGGGATTAAGAACCAGGAGGGATGCTTCCCCAGTGACTCCTTTGAGCGAATGGGCCTCAACCGGTTTAACTTTAAAAGGCTCAATGGCTCTAATTTTGGCGAGTGCATTCTGGGTGAGAACATTTGGGCATACCGAAGCGACGGCAGTGAAGGCACTCACAAGGGTAAGGATTCGAGATGGGTGTAAATTTTTATTATTTTTACTCATAAAGCAGAACTCCTTAATATTTCTATTATAGTCTACTTAAATAAGCAACAGGCATGCCGAGGCAGGTGCTTGATTTTTAAGAGATCATTTTGAACTCAGTGAATAGCAACCAAGCGGGCGCATAAAATATAGACATATTGGATCAGTTACCTTTTGCTCTGAGGACATGGGTCCTTATTGGCACTAGAGCTTTTTGAGATTTGAATACTTGAAATCAACAGGGGGTTTAGTTTTGAAAAAAAATTTCCAAAAACTACAAAATTGTTAACTTTCTTATAGTTAGCTTAAGTGAGTCATATTTTATTAAATGTCCTTTTGTTTTTTTTGTTCTATCGGTCTGGCACAACCCACGCAGTAGGTTCAAGTCTGGGGTCTTGGAGATGGGAGAAAAAGGGAAGCAATGAAAAAAGAGGTCAAAAACAATATAAAAGACCTTATAAAAAAAGGGACTTCTCCTGCCCCTATGACTGCGGGTATTTTAGGTGTCATGATCCCGATCACCCTGATCCTTTTGACACTGGTAGCGTTAATTCTCATGAATCAATTTCATGCCTGACAAGATTGAGTGTGACGAAGCCACTCCTTTAGGGATTGTTAAAAGCTCTGGCTCGGGACTTTTGCGACTTTAGATCCCTGTTTTCGGAGTCAACAGTCCTCGAGCCAGTGCTTTAAGTGTGGCGTTGGGTTTGCATTCCAGCCCTCGCATGAAAACTCAGGGGCGCATTTTGCTGGGAATGGTTACTATTGTAATTACGGCTGCTATTACTTATGGATGTAGTCAAAATTTAAATTCGTCGGATCCTCAAATGATGGTTCCCGAGCCTATCCCGTCGCTTTTTCCGAGTGGCGGCTTTCCTCAATTGATGGAGGTGGTTGGGTCCGCTGCATTTGGGAATCAGTGTCCTTACGGTTCTTATGTCGCACCCTTGCCAGTACCTTTGGAGCTCTGGGAGTGTCCTTTGCATTTGCCCAAGGTCGAGCTCTTGGAGTCATTGCCGTCACTGATTTTGCAAGCTGACTGCAAAAAGAAGACTTTAGATGTCCGGAGTCAAGACCGATCGATTGCACCTGTAACCTGGGAAGTCATGCCAGACGGCAATTTTTATGTCGTTTTTAATGCTGGAGTCGCTCAGCTCAAGGACGATGGTGAAGGGCATTCGAATTGCTCTGTACCGATGGTTGCCTATATGTGGGGACGCATTGAATGTAAAGATCGAGATCAAGCAAGCATTCGTGTGGAGACTGTTTGGAGGTTAGGCGTCACAATGGAGGACACGATGGGGCAGCCTAGCCCCAATCCTTCGGCGTCTGTTGCCGCTGGTTCCCCTGGTCCTCATCCCTCCTTGTCTCCCGTCCCCACGCCTGGTTCCAGTTCGAATCCTGGGCCTTCAGTTCCCCATACTCGGCCCCGGCCCCCTCGTTTAGACGTGATTCATCCGGCCCTTCCGTTAACTCCTCAGGACACGAGAGGCTCAGGCAGCTCTTCTGGCTGTAAGGTGCCAGCAAGCTGTTATTTTCATTCGACGACTCGTTTAGATCAGTGTCAGTGATGCTTAGAATCTCTGGTGCATCCCGCGTTAAGTTGCGGTATGCATGTAGAAATGGCACCACAAAAAAAATCCAAATCTCACAAAAGTGCCAACAGTCAGGAGATTCAGCCTCACTGGCCAGTTTGGTTTTTCCCTGACTCTCCGTTAGGGTCAGCTGTGAGGTATGTTGCATCCCTTTCATCCCGTTTTAATTGGGTAGGAATCTACCTTCTCAAAGAAGAGACTCTTGAGTTGGGCCCCTTTCTCGGATCTCCGAGCGAACATGTTCGCATTCCGGTGGGTCAAGGGATTTGTGGGATAGCTGTGTCGGAAAATTGTGATCAAAATATTCCGCAAGTAAAAAGTCACCCACATTATCTGGCATGCAATACAGAAACAGAGTCAGAGCTAGTTGTGCTGATTCGCGACAAAGAGGGTAAAATATTGGGTCAAATTGATATTGATAGCAATACTGAAAACGCATTTGGTCCAGATGAAGAAAAGGCCGTTCGCCAGGTCGCAAAAGAGCTAGGAGAATTATGGCCCGTGTAGGAAAATTACAGGTAACTCTCGATTCGATTTTTTTTTCCACCCCAGAGCAAAAGTTGATTCGCTTACTGTTAAGTGAGCCTACTACGCTTTTTACTCCAAGAGTCATTTGTTCCAAGCTTAAGGGTGTTCGAGGGTTAGGTGGGGCGGAGGGTGTTACTGGTATTTTGCAAGAATTTCAGAGGCTTGGGTTAGTTGATTTTGTTAGTAATCACCGTGCAGTTCGGATTCAAGATGAAAATTCCACTATCAAAACCCTCAAGATATTTACTGCGATTTGTAATTTTGAGAGTTTGAAAGAAACTTTGCAGACTATTTCAAGTAAAGGGGTACTATTTGGAAATCAAGTCGAAAGTAAGGGATTGAATGAGGGGAGTTACCATTTATTTGTCATCTCTGAAATTCCAGATGAAGTAAAGAAAACAGCAGCTAGACATCCATTGGGCCGATCTGTTGAACTGGTGGTTTGGACACCCGAGCTTTATGGAGAAATTGAGCGGCAGGATCCAAGGTTGTTTCAAAGGGTTTCAGAGGGGATTGTCCTTTGGGGGGCTCCTTAAATAGGATGTCGTGGAGGCAAATAGTCATGACGCGTATTTCAAATAAGGGTCAATTTAAGCGTAAATATATTATTTTACTTAGTTTGACTGCTGTGATCATAGGGCTAGATCAGATTACCAAATATTGGATCGTAGAAAAGTTTAAGCTAGGCGAAAGCCTTCCTATTATATTTGACCTATTCAATTTCACTTATGTTCAAAATAAAGGGGCGGCTTTTGGACTTTTAGCTCAAGCAAATCCAATTTTTCGCGTTCCATTTTTTATTGTAGTTCCAATTTTGGCTTTAATTTCCATTGGGTATGTTTTTCGAAAAATTGCTGATCGAGATACTAAATTGGCAGTCGCCCTTTCATTGGTGATAGCGGGTGCAGTGGGCAATTTGGTTGATCGGCTGACTCTAGGGTACGTCGTTGATTTTCTAGATTTTCACTGGAAGTGGGCCTATCATTTTCCTGCATTTAATGTGGCAGATTCGGCTATCTGTGTGGGTGTTGGTATTTTGATGTTAGACCTGCTGATGGCTGAGCCTGTTCTTCCGCCTCGAAAGGGAACTCGAACGCATGCATCCAATACTCGTTAACTTGGGTCCAATTCCCATTCATACTTATGGTTTTTTAATTGCGATCGGTTTTTTGATAGCCCTTTCTGTCATTAAGCGTCTTTCGATTCTATCTAAAATAGATGCAGACAAGGTTTTGGATCTTGCTTTTTGGTGTTTGTTGATAGGCTTTTTAGGGTCAAGAATCCTTTTTATTATCACTCGGTTTAGCTACTTTATTGAGAATCCTCTGGACGTCTTTAAGGTCTGGGAGGGGGGGTTGGTGTTTTTGGGGGGG
>JANNCA010000152.1:0-5365 GCA_031386075.1 Oligoflexia bacterium | reverse complement strand
GGCATTTTATGGTCGTATTGCTCGGCTATAGCGTTCAAGAAAATGTTTTCGTGCGCGGGATCAAAATTTTTAGCGCCGAAAAGCATTTTCTTGAACGCCTTGCCCTAAAAGGTAATCTTGAGATCTATGTCTCAGCTAAGGATATTCTCCTGCTTTTCTCCCAAAGTGGATGGCCCAACTGACCTTGAATAAAAGCAAAGGACTCTTCAGAGGCGCAATAATCGTCACTTCCCGAAGCAATCGATGCTCCATTGATTGCACCCGCTGAGGCGTCTGTAATTATTGAAAAGGGACAACGCTGATTCTTCAGTCTTGGAATTTCAGCTATTTTCTTTAATACCCCAGCTTGATATGCGCCTCTTGCACCGCCTGCAGCCAAAACTAAACCCACCATTTCTTAATTAAAACACAGTTAATTTAAAAAAACTAAATTTCGACAACCCGTAACTGGAAACCTTCATCTCTTGCCTTCTCTTCAGATTTATTCTATTAATGTTGTAAATATGCTTATAAATCATGTCATAGTTAAATCTAAGCTCACTCTTTGGATAATCCTGCCCGCAGTGCTCGCAAGCTTACCTTCCATTGGAGTAGCTAATGAAAAAAACGCAAATCAACACGCATTTCAAATAGCCGAAAGGCAACCCAAACTCAAAAAGCTCTTCGAAAAACTAGAGAATGAAGCCCAATCGATTATTGACCCAAATCTTCGAAAAGATGCTCTTGCGGTTCTCCATCACCCCGTTTTTGGGGTCCTGCTAAAAAGTCGAAGTCATGAAGCTGAGATCATTCAAAATCTAAAACAAGAAAAACTAATTGATTTCACAAACACCCCTCCTTCTATTTTTCCGAAGGGAGAACCCATGCCATTTTTGGCCGCACCCGGAAGCGTCTGGAATAGTCACCACTCGTACCCAGGGGGACTTGTTTACCACACTTACACCAACCTCAGTTTAGGCCTAAAATACGCGTTAGTTTACCAAGACGTTTACGACGTGAAACTCAGAAAAGACACTCTTCGCTTTGCAGCCATCTTTCATGATTCTGCAAAAACGACTACTCTTTCCTGGAACTCTGATGGATCTTGCACCTCCGAGGAAATTCAAATTGCCGGAACCTCTGCACATCATATTATTGCGATCGCTGAAGCGATCTTTAGGAAATACCCTCCCGATCTGATTGTCACGATTGCCTCAGCTCATACTCCGCCTGCAACCGGAATTGCGGCCAGAGAACTCATCAACTACCTCAAGGCAGGGGCTATTCTTGCCGAGGCACCCTACACTGCGGCCGGACTCACCAGAAACGGAAAGGCACTGACTTCCCGTCCCTCAATCGAAGCCTTTGTCAATCATCTCGACGACCATGACTATTTACTCACAGAAAATTCTATCCTGGCCGTAGACGAGTCCATCAAAAAAACCCTAGAAGAGTCAAATAGCCAGAGGGACTACTGGAAACGAAATGAAATCCTCAGTAGGCAGGGTGATCTTCCCCTTTACCAAAACTCACTCACACATTGACACCAGGGGTATAATTAGGCGAAATAGGGAAATGGGAGCTCAATGGAAACACGCTGGCAGAATTCAAAACTCGAGCAAACGAAGCGCTCTGATTGGCAAACTAGTAAAAGAAATCACCGTAGCCGCTAAGTCCGGAGATCCAAGTCCAGACAATAATCCACGCCTGAGGGTGGGTGTTGAGGCCGCTAAAAAAGCATCAGTACCGCGAGAAACTATTGAACGCGCAATTAAAAAAGGCGCGGGACTACTCAGCGGGGAGGTACAATACGAGACGATTTCATACGAAGGCTTTGCCCCGCACCAAGTCCCCGTCATAGTCGAATGTTTAACGGATAATAAAAACCGGACGGCTGCAGATATTCGGGTCCTCTTTCGCAAGGGTCAACTTCAAGCCATCGGGAGCGTCAGCTGGATGTTCGATCGCTGGGGAGTCATCGAAGCCAATCGTGCTCTAGCCAACCTGGACATCGAGGAAGCCGCAATTGAAGTCGGAGCTCAGAGCGTAGAACCTTTAAATCCTGAAGAAATTCAAGCCGGTCATACGGGTGCAAGGTTTCTATGCACTTTAAATGACCTAGACTCTGCATCCAAAGGACTGACCCAGCTTGGATGGACTCTCACCCTTTCTGAACTCAGCTATCTGGCGAAGTCTTTTGTTGAATTGACCGAAGATCAAAGGAAAGAAGTCACCGATTTCCTCACCGCGATCGACGATCATGACGACGTCCATCGCGTCTACGCCGGGATTCAATGAGGGGAACCCTTCATCACACTCCCCAAGCAGTCCAGCTGGCCTCTTGGATTGTTGTCCTCTGGGGACTCTCCCAAGCAAAAGCTTTTCTCATCCCCCTCCTATTGGCGGCTTTACTCAGCTTCCTGATCATGCCACTCGTCCTTCAGTTGCGTAAGCGAAAGTTTCCAGAATGGGCGGCCCTCACTTTGGCCTCGCTCTTACTTTTTCTTCCTGTACTGGGACTCATTGCACTTTTGATCAACGAAGGAGGAATTTTAGTCCGCGACTACCCAGCACTCCTCTCCTCCCTGAAGGAACATTGGGCGCAACTTTTGTCTTCGTCGTTTGTTGAACAATTTAATCTTTCGGACTATCTCGACCTTTCCTACCTTCGAGAAAAAATGAGTGAAGAAGCAGGCAAAGGGATTTCATTTGCGCTTGAAGGCTTAAGAACTCTCGCGGAGGCCGGGGCACATCTCTTAGTGATTCTCTTCTTTTCAGTCGTCATGCTTGCCTCAAGAATCCAACTCAAAGCGAGTGCAGCCAAGTTGATTTCAAATTCTCGAACTTTGAATGAGATCGTCCAGTTAATTGAAAAATTTCTCCTCGCCCGAATTGGAATCGCGCTTTTTGTCGCTATTTTAGATTGTTTTATTTTAAAATCACTCGGCTCCCGCTACAGCGTTTTATTGGGGTGCGCCCTCGGTATCAGCACTTTGGTTCCCATTGTTGGGTTTCTCATTGCGATCTTGCCAACGATTGCGCTTTCCTTAGCGGTCGGGCAATCTGCACTTAGGACGAGCATTACAGTTGCCTTGCTCTACCTCGTTTCCACTACGGAATCGCACTGGGTGACTCCTAAGTACTTAGGACGGCAGTTGAATCTGAACCTCTTGGCTACTTTCATTGGCCTTTTGGGAGGAGAAATGCTTTGGGGAATCTGGGGAATGGTCTTGAGTATCCCCCTTCTCGGGATCACAAGAATTATTCTTGAAGCCACAGACGAAACCCAACCTTGGGCAAGTTTATTGGCAGATCGAGACATAAAATCTTCGCAAAGAGATTAAGCCTTCTCCTTTTACTGACATTTTCTTGCTCCTGCGCCACGCTCCTGGGAAGGCAGCAACGCATTAAAGTGACCTCCAATCCACCGGGTGCTCAGGTTTTCTTCGAAGGAAAGGAAATAGGCACGACTCCCAGTTTCGTTCAGATTCCCCGAAAGTCAAAAGGGTCCCTTCACCTCCGATTATCTAATGGAAATGAAATAGAGCAGCCGCTGGAGAGCTCCTATCGCTGGGGCGATAGTTTTTTTTCTAATCTGATTTGGGCTCTCTGGGGAGCCCCGATAGGATGGGGAATCGACCTTCTCAGTGGAGCTTCCTGGGACTACCAACCGATTCCGCCCGTTCAAGGGAGCCAGGAGGACATCGTTGAGTCGGAGAGTCATCCAGCAGGTCACCGAGTGCTCGTGATTGCACCTCCCCAGCAAAGCTACGAATTACTCTCCGATGAGCTCGGAAGAAAAATGATCCCCATCGCAAGCCAACATTTCCCTCAGGATCAAATTTTAGATTTTGAAACAACCCAGCCCATTTTCAATTCATTTACCTATAACCACAAACAAACAGTGAGAGAAACTTACCGAGATAAATTGTATTATGAGCTTAAAGCGACTCATATTCTTGAATCCACTACAGAACGAAACACTCAAGGCGTCTTACTCCACTCGAAGCTAACCGATATTTATTCCGACCGAACGATCCACTCTTTCTCTGAAATGATTCCTGATGAACAGCTAAAATCTACTCACCGAGGATCTTTTTTCGAAACCCTGACCTCCCTGATTTCTATCGTTCCTAATACTGTTTTTTTTGATTTTACAGATTCTACACTCAATTTTATTCCAGATTCAAACTCGAATACAGCTCCTTACACTCCCGTATCAGAGAAAGACGATTCCGCACTGACGCTTCTCACCTCCTTTGCCTTTAGAAACTCGAGAAGCCCCAAACTCGATGAACTGAAGGGGGTGTTTCGTCTCATCCCCGACATCAATTTTTATTATGACCGCTTTCACTTCACTCGTGGTTATTCCAACCAACTCCAGGGAATTGGGTTTAGTTGGTTCTCATTGGCTGCTGGCTTTGGACCCGAATTTGGGCTCGAGTCTCCGATCGGTTATTTTTATCTCGATATCATTCCTTCGATTGCCATGAATTGGATTACAAGTTCCGTCAATTCATCGACCCGAGGTACAATCGAACTCGATGCTGAGGTGGGATATTCAATTTTTGTTTCTCAACGAATTGTTCTCCGGCTCTTTGGGCGTGCGATTACAGGCTCCGCGGGTCAGTGGAGTGCCGTACTCTCTGATGCTGGAAAAGAGCCCCTCCCCTTGTTAGGGGTAGCTCACGGTATATTTGGACTCTCCATTGGCTACTATTTCCCGGAAGCAAAATCACTCATCAAAAAAGGAATGTTATGAGTATCTACTTTAAAACCCTCAGCTCTATCCCGTGCTATCGAAGTCTCAATTTGCTCGCCCACGCCCAGCTTGAAGAACTCGATATTGGAAGTCAATGCGGCGGTCATGGACTCTGCGGCGGAGATAAAATACAGCTGGATTTGACCTTCAATTTAAACTCGACTCACCTATCTGTCCTGACCGATGCAGAACGAAGGCACCTCTCTGAAGTAGAAATCAACTCGGGATGGCGGCTCGCATGCCAATGCTGGCCTTCAAGCGACAATCAAGATATCCACATCATGAATTACCCGAACGATAGGTCAGAAAAATCAAGTCCCGATCCCTTTGAGCAACTGGATAAGAGGGATACTGATTAAAGCGGCGGACTTTCTCTAGTGGAACCGCTTCATGCCTCCAAAATCGAGACAACGCGTTCAAATGCTCTTGAACTTCTTTAGACTTATTTCTCGCTCCAGCATTTTCAACTAGGGACAACACGAGGTTTTCCAAAGCTTCCCTCGATTCTCCCCTCCAAAAGTCGCACCACACCCTTTGAATATCAGGAGAAAGCTGGCGAAAATGGTAAGCATAAGAAAATTTAGGAAGGTGGGGCGGGGGGGGGGGGGGGGTGGGGGGGGGGGG
>JANNCA010000151.1:0-17888 GCA_031386075.1 Oligoflexia bacterium | reverse complement strand
GAGTTGAAAGCCGACCTGTGGGTGAGCAATCGCGAGGCGCTCCACCCATTCTCTGATTTGAGAAACTTCAGCGCCTTGAGACTTTAAAAATTTGAGTCGAGCTGGAATCTGGGAAAAAAGTCCCCGAGCTTGAATTCGAGTCCCGTGCAGTTCATCGATGAAGTTCCCAAAAGTCATCTTTTGGGCCTTTGGTTTGTGTGTCAATCGCCCCACTAAATCGCCGGCTAAAAGTTCATAGGCAGAGGAGGAGGCCTGCGTGCGGGATAGAATCTGAAGATCAGTGACTGCGGCGACACTGGAGAGGGCTTCGCCACGAAAGCCCAGTGTGTTGAGGGATTCTAGGTCTTCAAGGATTTTGAGTTTACTTGTGGCGTGCCGCTCAATGCAGAGTTCGAGGTCTTCTGGGCACATTCCACTGCCGTTGTCTAAGATCTCAATGAGGTTTTTCCCACCTTGTTCTAGACGAATAGAGATCTCTGTAGCCCCAGCGTCTAGGGAGTTTTCTATCAGTTCTTTGACGACGCTGGCAGGCCTTTCGATGACTTCCCCAGCAGCAATACGTTCAGCGATACTCGGAGAAAGCAGATGAATTCGGGGTAGCATGTCCGTCGGACTTGATCATGATTGAGTGCAGATCGCAAGGAACAAGGCGTACCTTCGAAACATTACAGAGAAGAGCCTTCACTGCCGATCACGATTTCGATGTCTTTTACCTTAGAGTCGAAGCGACCTTTGTCGTTCTTAGATTGAATCATCAACATAGCAGAGTGTTTTTGAATCTTTTTTGTTCCTAAGAGTGATTTGACTTGTTCTGGGCTGAGCTTGACTTCCCACCTTTTGGCCCCCAAACTATTGAGGGCAATTTCAAAATTGACAGAATCTGAAAACTGAATCTTTACCCCCGTGACATCGAAGAACGTTCCTGAAACATCCTTCAAAGTAATGGAGGGAACGAAAGCCTTGGGCTGAGTATTGATCATGATTTCACGATGAGGTTCAAGGGCCGCATACGCTGCAGTGACGGGGCTGAGTACGAAGAGGGTAACTAAAATTTTTGAACAATAATGTCTGAGCATAACTGGCCTCTTTCTATTTAAAAATATTATAAATTATGTTCATGTAATTAAGCTTGGTTCTTGTAATGGTATTCAGCAAGCTATGTGCCAGGCTTAGAGATAGAGAAATATGGCCTGAATACTGTTATTATTGAGGAATTTTAGAGAACAGGCGTACAAGAAGTAAGCAGTTGTCGTGTTTAAACTCATAGTTTGAATTGAGTGAGGGGCGGCTTATTGCGCCAGTATTGGTCCTTGATCATTGACTTCAGTCTGATGTTGGGTCTACCTATTATAATATGATGATTGGGGTGATCGGTGGGGGTGCAAGCGGATGTTTGGCAGCAATTCGAATTTTAGAAGAACTGAATAATGAAATTTCTGCACTGTATCTCTTCGATCCTAATGAAATTGGAGCTGGAGTCGCTTACTCCGATAATGACCCGAACTTGATTCTGAACGTAAGTACTGAAAAGATGGGAATCGATGATTTTATCCGAAACTATCATCCGGAACTTTTGAAGGATATTCACTATCCCTACGTTCCCAGGCACTATTTTAAGCTGTACTTGCAGCAAAGGCTAAATACCGCAAAGACTGAGAAATTGCACATCGTCAAAGACAAAGTAAAAAAATTGTCGAGAGTTCAAGGCCAATGGCAAATTGAATGTGAAGGCAAAACTCATCTCGTTGTGGATTCCGTCATTTTAGCAACTGGATATACCCAGCTAGGGTATCAGTCGATCGGGCTTCATGCCTTTGATTATGAGAACTTTAAGAAAATACCTAAAAAATCAAAAGTTCTCATTATCGGTTCTGGCCTTTCCGGCATCGATGCTTGGCGAGTCTTAAACAGGGATCAGTCTATTGATTTTCTTTCCAGGCGTGGGAGTTTTCCGCTTTGTCATGAAAATAACCCAACCCGAGCACTTAAAAAAAATCCTGATTGGGTAGGGCAATCCCCCTGTCAAATTTTAAGATCACTTCGAGCTTTTAATTCCTGTGGAGTCAGCTGGCCGCAGCTAGCCGATCGAGTCAGAGTTCAAGCAACCAAAATATGGGGCTACTGGTCCCATTCAGAGAGAAAGCAATTCATACGGCATTTAAAGCCCTACTGGAACCGAATCCGTCATCGGGTTCCGGGAACAGTCATGGCCGAAGTTGAAATGAGCATCCACCGGGGAATGACCCGTACTTTGAGAGGACAGCTCATTTCAATTCACCAAAAGGGCACAAAGAAGCTTCTAACTTATCGACCTTATTCTGTATTTCGATCTGATGGGAGCGATCCTCAACCCATTGAAGCAGAATACGATGAAGTCATCGATGCAACCGGACTGAAAGTCGAAGAATCTTTGGGAAGTACAGATTTCAACGACTTCCATGTCAGACCATCGCAGCTAGGCTTGGGGTTTGAAAATTTCGGTGCACCCCGATTTTGGTCGATTGGTCCAGCTTCCTCGGCTAAATACTGGGAAATAACCGCAATGCCAGAGATCTGCAAACAAATAGAAGAATTAATTCAGGATCTTAAGTTGAATCTTGAAAAAGGAATGAAGGGGTCTTCGTTAGAAGTTCATCCCCTCGCAATTGGAGAAACTTATCAACAGCATCTTTTGAGAACGTTTAAAATGGCAGGATTTTTTTTGAATTTGTCTTGGATCAGTATTCTGCACGGGGTTTTCCCTTATCTGTTTACCGATCGAGTCAGTCATGATCTCCGCACGTTTTCGCTTAAGATTAAGCGTATTCTCATGAGGCACTAGGCACTCATGACTCGATTCCGGCCGGCTGCCTTCGCGCTATAAAGCGCTTTATCAGCGGCCTTGATGAGGGTCTGAGCCGATTCGATATCTGCTCTCAACTCAGAGACTCCAAGACTTGTTGTAATGGACAATCTTTTGCCTTCGTAGATAAATGCATGGGTCTCCACGGCAGTTCGAATTCGATCTGCGAGTTCTACTGCAGCCTTCGCATTCGTATTGGCGAGCAAAACAACGAATTCCTCGCCTCCATAGCGGGCAAAGATGTCTTTAGGGCGAAGGTGCCCCGTTTTAATCATACTTGTGAATTCTTTTAGAACGTAGTCTCCTGCGTCATGCCCGTAAGTGTCATTGACCTTCTTGAAATGGTCGAGGTCAAAAAAAATCAGACTAAAATCGGTATGGAGAGCTTTTGCCCTTTTAAACTCCGCCTCTAAAGCTTCGAGGAGGTACCCTTTATTATAAATTCGAGTCAGAGAGTCAGTGTGTGCAGCAGAGCCGAGATTTCCATAAAAAAGAATTTCTAGTTCGCCTTTGGGCAGAAATTTGAAGATCGTATTGCCCAGTTTGACCATATCTTCTTTTGCCAACATCACCGTATCTCCAGGGGGTACTTTTTTGTCGTTGATAAAAGTACCATTCGAGGAGTTGAGATCGGTGAGTAAAACGCGGTCAGTCATTTTGCGGATGCTCGCATGTTTGCGAGAAATACCTTGGTCAGCCACGCTGATGTCAGCAGCGGGTTCTCGTCCTATCGTCATTTCATTTTGAGTGAGGAAAAATCGGTGGCCTTGGGGAGTTCCTCGGATAATAATGAGGCAGGCTTCTTGTTCTTTCGCCTTTTGAAGCTCAGCGTTCAGGGTATTTGTATCCCCTTGAAGGACAGTTGTTTTATCAGTTCCATCGTCGGAAGAGTCAGAAATAGCTACCATGCTTTTAAAGAGTAAGACGAGACCCTTTGCAGCGTCAATAGGAATTCAGATCCTTCGAAGGCGGGCTAAAGCTGTAGTGTCGGGATCTTCATAAAGAGGGGTAGGATCTGGGTTGAGAGCTTGACGGATATAGATTTTACTTTCTTCAACTCCAGGCTGATCAAAGGGATTCACGTCCCAGAGAGTGCCTGTGTAGGCGGCTAAAGTCGAAAAAGCAAAATAAAGGGCGCCTAAAGATCGTTCGTCGAGGCGATCCAAGCGAACCGTAAAATGAGGTCGATTTTGCTTAGTGAGGACCATCGCGGTCGCTCGGTACTCAATCACCATCAGTTCATGTAAGCTATGCCCTTCTAAAATTCTAAAAGCTGGGAATACCTTGCGTTCGACAGATTGAGGAGCGCGTGGAATTTTGACCTCATCTTCGACCTGATCCACAGTGATGAAAAAAGTCACTTTATCATCCGGGCCATCTTTCAGGAGTTGGAGGAGGCTATGTTGGTCGGTGGCCCCTTGTGCAGCTACGGGTGTAAAGCCTTTCCCATTCTTCCCAAGGCTTTCGCCCCAAAGTTGAGTGAACCAGCTTCCAAACTGCCTCAGGCGAGTCGAGTAGGGCATGCAGATATGAATCGGGCGCTTGGGGTAGTGTTGGGTGAGATGATGCGCTAGTACGAAAACTGGATTTTTTTCAATGGGAGTTTTCTCTGTATAATCACGGACTTGTTTCGCCCCTAAAAGAAAGTCCTGAACGGAGAGTCCAGCTAGTGCTGCGGCAAAAAGTCCCACTGGGGTAAATATGCTAAATCGTCCGCCGACCGAAGGAGCGATCGCAAGAGTCGGAATCCCTTCTTGAGTAGCGAATTCCTTGAGATCTCCGCGAATGGGGTCGCTAATGATGACGAGATGAGTTTTCCAACGTTCTTTTCTCATCCACTCAAAGGAAAGAAGGGCCTGAGCCACTGTTTCAAAAGTAATTCCTGACTTGGTAACAATACAAACGAGAGTGGTTTCAGGTCGAAGGAGGTGGAGTGTCGACTTCCAGTCAGTGGGATCTGGATTTTCCATAAAATGGAACCGAATTCCAGAATGACACTTTTCCTTCAAGCTTGACAAAAGACTGATCGGCCCTAATGCGCTGCCGCCGATGCCAAGGAAAAGGCAATCAGTGAATTGATTTTTCTTCAACAATGACTCAGCGAGTTCCTGAGACTGGGTGGCTTGAGAAATGTCATTATTCCAAGGGCTATCGTAAAATCCCACATCTTGTGCGTTGAATCGGCTTTTTAGGCTAGTCCATGCTTCGATCAGAGTTTCAGGATCAGGGCTGTGATTTCGTTGGATTCCTGACCAATCAAATGTAATGGGGGCACTTCCCATACGGGTTGCTGTAATAGCCATACTTCACCTCAATCATCATCGTTTAGCTTAAGAAACATTGCATTGTCCAGAAGGTTTGGAAAGTTCTGTTTAGCGGCGTGTTGTCATGTTCCGACCAATAACCATTCGTTGGATTTGATTTGTTCCCTCGACGATCTGGAGCGCTTTGGCTTCGCGCATATAACGTTCAACAGGAAAGTCTTGAGTGTATCCAGAGCCTCCTAAAACTTGCACCGCGTCTGTTGTTACTTTCATGGCCATATCAGTAGCGAAAAGTTTTGCCATGGCCGCTTCGGTGCTAAATGGTTTTTTTTGGTCCTTGAGCCAAGCTGCTTGTCGCACTAGAAGCTGAGCTGCCTGGAGCTGGGTCGCCATATCCGCTAAAAGGAACGAAATCCCTTGAAATTCTGAAATTTGCTTTCCGAATTGTTCCCTTTCCTGAGCATGACGAATGGCTACCTCGAGCGCGCTTCGGGCTACGCCGATTGCGGCTGCACCGATCGTAATTCGGCCACTGTCGAGTGCTGCCATCGCAATTTTAAACCCTTCCCCTTCGAGTCCTACTCTGTTTTCTAAGGGGATTTTGACATTTTGAAAGAGGAGTTCCATCGTGTGCGATGTGTGGCAGCCCATCTTCTTTTCTCGCTTACCGTAAGTAAAGCCTTCCATTCCCTTTTCAACAATGAAGGCAGAAATTCCCTGGGAACCCGGGCCTCCGGATCGAGCAAGTACAATGAGGGTGTTGGCCGAGTCTCCTTGGGTCGTCCAATGTTTGGTTCCATTGAGAAGGTAGAAGTCCCCAGCTTTTGTCGCGGTCGTGCGAAGACTAGCTGCATCCGAACCTGCGCCCGCCTCAGAGAGACTGAAGGCTCCAATGTCTCGACCTTGGGCCAAAGGCGGAATATATTTCTGTTTTTGTCTTTCATCTCCAAACTGATTGATGATGACCTGGGGTAATCCAGTGACTGCAACGCTGATAGCATAGCCGACGTTGGCCGCGGCTAGTTCTTCGATTGCTACGCTGTATTCTTGATAGCCTAGTCCTGAACCCTCGTAGATCTCTGGAACGGGAATACCGGTGAGTCCCAATTTACCCATTTTTTCGATAATTTCTGGCCGAAATCGTTCGTTTTTTTCGTCTTCTTCAATTCGGGGAATTAATTCCTTTTGAACGAACTGGCGGGTCAGGTTTCTTAAATCAGTTTGGATGATTGTTTCTTGGAAATCCATTCGGATACCTCTTTATTGAGTTCTGTGTCTTGAATTCTGTCTTAGGCGTCCGCCACTTCAGTTCCTAGCATGTGACGAGCTATAATGACTCTGAGAATTTCGTTTGTGCCGGCTCCAATTTCCATGAGCTTCGCATCCCTCATATATCTCTCCACAGGGAACTCCCGTGTGTAGCCATAACCTCCTAAAATTTGAATCGCATCAAGGGCAACCTGAGTGGCCATTTGGGCGCTCTGAAGTTTTGCTTTAGCTGCCATCATGGACGCGTCTTTGCCTTTCATGAGGCCAAGGTCCCACATTTTTGCAGCCTGAAAGGTGAGGCTTCGGCAAGCTTCGTACCAAGCGGCAGCTTCAGTCAGGCGCTCCTGAATTTGTTGGAAGGCACCAATGGGTTTTCCAAAGGCCTTTCGGTCTTTGGCATATTGAGTTGCAACCTCGATAGATGCCCGGGCAATTCCCAATGAAATTCCTGAAATGGTGATTCGTTCTAAATCGAGGTTTTGCATCATCATCTTGATGCTGGCACCTTCATCTCCGACTCGGTTGTTTAAGGGAATTGCGCAATCATGAAACACGAGTTCGCTGGTAGGGGACGCTCGCATGCCCATTTTTGAGAATTTTTTCCCTGTAGAGAATCCTTTGATTTCTCGTTCAATAATAAAGGTAGAAAGATCTCTTTTGTTCGGGCCAGTTTTTGCGTAGCAATAGAAAATCTCGCCCACGGGTCCATTCGTAATCCAGGTTTTTGAGCCATTGAGTAGATAAGTGTCGCCATTTCGAACGGCTTTGGTTTTCATTCCCAGGGCATCGGAGCCAGCGTCCGGCTCAGACATCCCCATTCCCCCGATCCATTCGCCGCTGATCAACTTGGGTAAGATTCGCTTTTTTTGCTCCGAGCTGCAATTCTTTCCAATTTGATTGACGCAAAGAATGGTATGAGCAAGGTAGGAAAGGGTGCTCGATGCATCGACTGCACCCATTTCTTCCATGACGAGGGTAGCCGCTACAGCGTCTAAGCCTGCTCCCCCATCTTCTTCAGCGACAGTAATTCCTAATAGGCCCAGTTCTCCCATTTTTAGGAAAGCCTCTCGGTTGAATCCTTCTTCGTTGTCCAGCTTTTCGATGCGGGGCGCTAATTCCTGCCTGGAAAACTGACGGACGGTCTGTTGTAATAAGCGATGTTCTTCAGAAAAAAACCACATTGGGGTGACTCCTTGAATTGTACGTGCAATAATTCATAACATGGTTGAGTCGGACGTCAATCCATACCCTGTTCTGTTGCTGGTGAATTTTTGGGAGATCCGTCCCGTTCAGATGGGGGCACGGCTAGACGAACTTAAAAAGAAGGGCGTGTTTCAATTGATCAGCTTCGTGCCTTGGCAAGTGGCTGAATCCGATATTACCCACACCTTAGTTCGATTTCTTCAGTGTGTCAGTGATCGAAAAATGAAAGTTTTTCTCATTCTCAGTCCTGAGGTGGGGACTCATTATCCGAACTCAGGCCTACCGAAAGATGTCATGGTCCGAAAAGATAACCTGGCGCAGGATTTTCGAATGGGGAAAATTCCGGTTCACCTTCCACCGAATTCCTTTCAATTGCCCTCGTATTTTGCTCCCGAGTTTAGCAAAAGATATTATAGCTTCTTAGGTCGCCTGGATGGACTCTTTCACGATCTTGAGAAGAACCACCCTCAAGTTCTTAAATCTTTGACCGCAGTGTTGACCGGTAGTTTTTGGAAGTATTATCGATCTCCTCGTTTTTCTTCTCATTCTGCTTTCGGGGGGAGTGGCGGAGATTATTCGAGTCATGCCGCATTAGCCTATCGGCAGAGGATCGAGAGTCATTATTGCCAAAAGGAATTTGTTGACCCGACTCCCTCAGCGGCCAATCGCTGGAAGACCCGGTCTTTGGAAGAGGTCAATCGGCGATGGTTTTATCAGCAGTCTGAAGATGTCTTCCGGCATCGAACTCACAGCATGATTCAGAGGAGAAGCACCACTCTCAAAGTTGCTGAAATGGAGCTTTTTACCCCCGAAGCAGATCCTGGCGTTGCCTATTCGAATTTTCTTCAAATGGTTTCGGGGGGGCATGCGGATTTTTCCAGGCTGTCCTCTTTGATTGATCAGCTTTGTGTTCGAGGATCCTTCACCGCAGGGGGGCCTACGGCACCCTTTGTTCATTGGACATCCATGGGTGGTTTTAGAATGCTGGCTGAAGCCGAAAAGCAGTTTTTGTTTTTGAAGGCTTTGCTTTTGGTCGGGGGTCAAAAAGGGGGAGTCCTTCTGGATGACGCCGAGTGGCTCGCTTTTTCGCCGCAGTTTCGAAATCGAGTCGATATTTTAGCCCGTTCATTGGAGGAGGGTGATTTTACTCTCAAGAATCGAGTGTTCTACCTCACTCCCCATCTGTGGACTCAGGCGGGCGATCTACTAGAAGAAGTGATTCAAAGTGTTGGGTGCGGGGTTCGGGTAGTGTCGACCTTAGATCTCGTTCTGAGAGAAACATTCACTCGTCTTCTGATTGTTGATCCAACTTATATATTGACCCGGGAGGCGGTACAGAAGATTACCGGGTGGGCGAAGGCGGGGCGGGTTGTGGTGTTGCCTAGAAGCCCTCTTTATACTGAATCAGGGCGAATCGAACTCGAGCAAGTTCTGGTTCATACGAAAAGAATCGAGATAGATTTAGGGGTGCCCTATCGGCTGCATTCCCTGGGCGATGGTAAGTTGATCATCTATGACGCCCAAGATAGTTTATTGAATATGAGCGGGAGTGGGGATCGAGGCGATAAAAGTCAGGGAGAACCCCTTTCTTCACTTCAAACATTTGTGACCGCTATTTTATCTATTTCAGAAGTAGAAAGTTATTGTCGTTTGGGAGATAAGAGTCTTTCAGTCATTCCTCTTGAGAGGAAAAACGGTGGGGTTGCTATTTTTGTTTTTAATGCCTCACAGCGAACGGTGACAGCTGATATTATGTTTGCAAGTGATGTTCTCATCAGTGATTTGGGAGCTTTGTTGTCGGGAGGAGAGCTAGATCCAGAGTCAGGAGTGGATGGGGGGCGGTCGAATCGATATTCTCTTGAAGTCCCTCCTTTCGGAATTCTACCACTTCATGTAGAAGGGATTAATTTTGTAGAGCTCAAGGAACGTCAGATTGCGGCATTGTCATCTGAGCAAACTCGGGAAAACGCAGGTGCGGCGGCTCTTGCGGAGCTTCCTGGATTTAGTTTAACTGAAGGATTCGGAGAGTTATGGAATTAAACTATGATTGGAAAAGTTTCCAGTCGTTTTTCTATCCCAAAAAAAGGATTTCTCCGAACGAATCGAATTCAACAGGACCGATTTACCTAGTTGTAGAAGAACGCATTGTAGTGAGCGCCTTCTCAGAAGGAGATGACTTATCGGATTGGATCGGTGCTACCCGGGATGAAGTTACAGCTGAGCATTTGCAGCGTGACTTGATTTTTTATGATCGAGACAAAGTCGATCAGTGCATGAATTCAGCGATTGGGCTGCCTCACTATTTTGATCAAACGCAGCTCATCCGGGAAGAGTCAAAGCCCCATTTCGTCGGGCGAGCCCGGTTGAAAAATCATGAAGCCTGGGTTAAAAAGAATTTTTTACTTCAAACCATTCAAGGCTGGTGGCAAAAAATATTTCCATCTAGGTACGGTCTTTATATTCACTTAGCAGGGGAGCATCAGACCTCTCAATTGTTGTTGGTAATTCAAAGAGGTAAGGTCAATTCCTTTCATGTCCCTGACCTATCGTCTATGATTCGAGAGAGGCGTGAGCACCCCTCTGATGTCATCAAGCACTTATCGAGTAAATATCTTTTGCCAGTGCAAGGTCTCTTCGTTACGGCTTCTGAATGGAGTCAGTGGTCAGAAGACGCGACTCCTTGGCCAAAAATATTAAAAGCCCTTCAGGCAAATAAGAATAAATTGGTTCCCTATAAGTGGAGTTTGGCGATTCTGATTCGGATTAAGGCTTATTTCGGAATTTAGGGGAGAATTTGGACCAGGCCCCAGAAGCTCTAGTTCTTTAACGCTCCTACCCATTTCATAATTGACACATCTGGTTCCCCTAGATATAGAGTTCAAGATTTCGTTTTGGGTTGGGGCCGATTTCAAATAATTTTGTTTTTATAAGGAAGAATAATGCTGTTGACGAAAGTGTCTCAGATAAGGAATTCATTTTTCTTCATTTTATTCACAGTTTTTTTGAGTTTTCATTTTAGCCCACCAGGCGCTCAAGCTGGGTTGGGTGATACTTTGACCCTACCCGACCTCACTCAACTCGAAGGCTCAACTCTAGAATCTCTCGAGAGTGGAGATTTGCTTCGGCGACTTTTCAGAGTGACAGCAGACCTATCGATTGAGCCACCCTTGTCGAGCCAGGCCGTCCGATTGAGAGGTGAGATCAAAGATTTAAAGGAACTTTACCTTCAAGATCATCGGGCTAGGCAGAGCGAAGTTCAAAAATACGACGATTTTCCAATTATTTTTCATTCGATTAAATTAAGGGCACGGGAGGCGACTCTCAGTTATCGTGAAGATGAAGTTAAAAAGTATGTTTCAAGTGTAGACCCTCATGTAAGAATTAACGAAATACCGAAGGAAAATTTAGATAAACTTCATAAAAAATATAAAAATGAGGACCAGCTCGTTTCAAAAATTCAAAAAAAACTCAATCACTGGATTTCAAAGAATTCATGTTCAGTTTCGGAATCTAGGGTCGAACTTCGTCGGCAATCAAAAGATCTGTTTCTTATTTCTACTCATGGAAATGGAATTTTGGATCACTCTATCCATAGACTTTTAGTTGACTCAGAGCAACTTCACAAGTCCGGTACCGACATCCTTTCTGGTTCAGCTTCCGGGGATATTTTCTACAAGCAAAAAAATGAATTCTCTGTCCGGATCGACGAACTCTCCCATTTAGATGTCTACTTAAAGGCATTTCAGAGGCTTCGTGATCAACTTCATGAACTTTTACTTCCTTTGGTGATCACGAGTGAGGATGAGGATCCTTCGGTCATTGAGGGTGGACTTTTGAACTTTGGCGAACTTTTTACGGCGTTTTCGATTAATCTCGGGAACCATTTCTTCCGCGATCCGATAGGGAAAATTCTGGGGAAGAGTCTTTCAATCGAACTTTCAGCTGGGAACTATCGATTGAACCTTGGATTTCAAGATCTCAAGAAGATCGAACCGTATTTGTGCCAAGTCATTCGAACCAAACGATGGGTTGAATCTGTCTTTGGACCGGACTCTTATTTCAATGGAACGGCCGCTCAGGTCATGTCAGAGGAGGAGTTAGATCCTCTTTCGATGATGAAATTACATGAAGTAAATGAATTAAATAATATATCTAAAATTTTACAACAGGAAAGTTATTCGGATGAAGAATATTATAGAATTAAAGGTTTGATTCAGGCCGAAACTCAAATCGAGGGAGTCTCGCGGGAAAGTTCGGATATTTTAGTTGAACTATTGAAGCACCGGGCAGGGGTGAGTCTTCGGTCCTTAGATAGCCACCGATTTGTACCGAGTCCGGATCAAATTCGAAAGCTCTACCCTCATGGGGAGCTCGCTGATTTTCGCGGAAAAATTCCTCTTAAAAATATTCAGGATCTCATACAATCTTTGTATCTTTCGCCGAATGTGCAAGAACTGTTCGGTCATCGCCCCTTCATACCGAAGCTCCTTAAGGACTTTAAGAAACAACTTGTAGTTAAGCTGAACGACTATCATAAACTGGAAGCGACAGGGTTTTATGGACGGCAAATGGTCGACAAAGCCTTGGATTACCTGGAAGCGCTCGTGGCTAAAATTGTTTATCATGAGCAGTCAGGCGTGACGTTGGAGTCTGTGGGCCAGGCTTTTGATCAATTGGCCGGTTTGTTAGGGAGTGATCTCGTGAATGGGTGCAGTGCAGGGCTGGCCGGGCGGTTGAGCCAGTTGTTGAGTAGCCTTGTTTTTTCATCTGGAAGCGAAGTGAAGGATTTTATTGAACAGCAAAAATATCAAGCCTATCAGGCTGCGATCGCTCATGTATTGAGGAAGAATTCAGAGTCGTCCATGGCGGCTAGAAAAATTAGTCAAGCCTATCGCGCGATTGCCGGATTCGCAATTTTTGGAGAGGAATCGATTCATTGCTTGGCGGACTTTGAGGAGGATGACAATATTTTAAAATCCTTGAAACGTTTTTCCACCCAATTCAATTCAGTGAAGTTGTATTCGATGACTCAAAAGTACCTGGTTACTCAATTTTTGGGGATCAAGAAGGATTCGAATGATTTTGAAATGTATCGATTCTTAGAGGGACTGGGTTTTGGTTCCAGTCGTGAGGATCTCGATCAGCGCTATCGAACCAACGGACAGCGAGCCAATCCCTGGGATTTTTCTTCTTTTCAGATGGACTTGCCGAAACGCTTGATTCAGTTTTTAATCAGCCAAGGAATCCTCTTTCCTCACGCTTATGATTCATCTGATTCCGTTTATTATAGGGGATTTGACGGCGGTATTGAATTCCAGATTTAGCTTGAGTTTTCGGTGGGAGCCCGCTAAAAGGTGACTATAATGATCTATTTTCAGTCCCTCACCCGAGAAGAGCTAGTTGAATTGATTCTGCCCCTGAGCCGAGTGAATCCTTATAAGGGAGGGGTCCCCTTGTCAGAGGCAGAGCTGAAGCTGAAAGCCCTGAAGCAAGCTCGGTACCGTGCTCAACAGATCTTTCATTGGGTTTACCAACGCTTTCAGACCGATTGGGATCAGATGTCAGACCTTTCCAAAGAACTCCGCGTTTGGCTCAAGGACAAGATTCAAATTTACCGACTCCAGGAACAGCAGAGTCATCAGGCATTGGATGGGACTCATAAGTTTCTGTGGACCCTACACGACGCTAAGACGATCGAAAGTGTGATTATCCCTGCAGCATTGCAGGAGCGAGAACCAGGCGAAACTGCCAGCGAATTTGGCGGTGAAAATGAAACTTTAGACCAAAGTCTACAGGATGGAAAACACTTCTCAGGGCGTGCCGTCTCCGATAGCGTGACATCCGCTCGTTGGGGGCGACTCACGGCTTGTATTTCTAGCCAGGTCGGATGTGCCATGGCTTGTAAGTTTTGTTTGACAGGAGTCCAAGGGCTGGACCGGCACCTTCAAACTTATGAGATCGTGACTCAAGTCTATGAACTTCGGAAGCTAGCTCCAATCACGAATATCGTATTTATGGGGATGGGTGAGCCCCTGCATAATTTTGAAAACGTAGTCAAGGCTTGCCAGATTTTACTCGACTCCCAGGGGCTCAATTTTTCTAAACGAAAAGTGACGGTGAGTACAAGCGGATTGGTCCCAGCCATAGAAGAACTAGGGAAGCGAGTCGACGTTTCGTTAGCAATTTCCCTAAACGGCACGACAGATGAGCAGCGGAGCAAAATAATGCCCGTGAATAAAAAATGGAATATTGAACTTCTTCTTAAGGCCTGCCGCAATTACCCGTTGTCTAGTCATCGTCGGATTACTTTTGAATATGTTCTGTTGAAGGGGTTTAATGACTCCTTGGAGGATGCTGCACGCCTGATTCAACTCGTGCATGGCATTCCAAGTAAGATTAATTTAATCCCATTTAATGAGCATTCGGGTTCAGACTTCAAGCGTCCTTCAGACCCTGTTGTGAAAGGCTTTCAGAAGTATCTCCTAGATCGTCAGGTTACAGCGACGGTGAGAGTTTCACGTGGGAGGGATATTCTAGCCGCTTGCGGCCAGCTGCGGAGTATTTTCGGTACTGCCCGGGGAACCGATCGGCACCGGGATTGGCCTGAATTGCCCCAACCCTCGGAGAGCCCCCTGAATGCAGTTCTTTTGGGTGAGAATCTCTCGTAGGGTGTTATGGGGTTTCCATCGGTTGCGGCTCCATTCGGGAGCGAGGCATTCGTCACTGTGTGAGGCAGTTGCACAGAGCCGTTCTAAATAAATATCGGGAGAAAGGTGAGAAATGAAATCGTTCACCCTTTCGGCGTATTCTTCTAGGCTCAGGGTGGGGAAAGGAGTTTCCCGCCAGCGGCGCGCGAGTTCAGTGTTTTCCAGAATCATGAGTTGATGAAGTTTGGCTCCCCGAACCCCAGCTTCGTTGAGGTATTGGGCGGCATCTTTTGCGGCCGTTTTTGAGTCTGTCGGAGATCCAAAAATCAAATGGGCACAAACATGAAGATGAGGGGCATGATTACGAATTCTTTGAAACGCATCGAGGGAAGACTGTCCATCATGACCCCGATTGAGCCAAAGAAGGGTCGTGTCTTCGAAGGATTGCACGCCCAGCTCTAACGAAACAGAGGTGCGCTGAGCAAATTCCTCTAGAAGCTCCAGGACGGGCAGTGGGAGACAGTCGGGGCGGGTTCCTATGCATAAGCCGTGAATGTCTGGGTTCGAAAGAGCTGCTTCGTAGATTTGTCTCAGATAGTCCAAGTCAGAATAGGTATTCGTATAGCTCTGAAAGTAGGCTAAAAATCGAGTTGCACCGAATCTTTGTCGAATGGAAGGGAGTCGGGCTTGAATTTGGTCTTGAATTTCAGCTCCTCGACCCTTCTTGCCAAAAAAAGAACTCGAGCCCCGTACATCACAAAACGCACATCCCCCTTTGGCTAGTTTTCCATCGCGGGTTGGGCAGCTGAGGCCACTGGCTACGACAACTTTATAGGTTTTGCCTCCAAAAGTTTCTTGGAGGTACTGACTGTAAGAATAATACTTCATCGACTGAGGTTTGCTTTCCTTGTTATTTTTTCTTTTTCAAATTTTTGGCCTTGGCTTGAAGGTCCTTCACGGATGAATCCAATTGGTCCAAGACCGTCTTTTGTGAGGTCAGGAGACTCGTCACCTGAGGAAGAATTTGCTTCACCTGGTTCATTTCATTCGTCAGTCCGTTCAGCTGTGTGGTGAGTACCTGGACTTTTTTGTTCAGGTCTGTATTCGTTGTTGTGAGAGTTTCAATCTGCTGTTGCATCGCTTGTTGGCCAGGGCAGCTCGGCATGGCGATTCCCATGGCAGCGAAAGCCGCAGGAAGAATGATCCACTTCAAGTTGGATTTAAGATTCAGTATGGCATTCGACTTAAGATGAGTTTTTTTCATTTCATTGCCATATCAGAATTTTTTCAGAACATAAATTTCTTGTTGGATATGTTCGTCAGAATCGCAACTGCGATGATTGAGGTCACGAGGGAAGATCCTCCATAACTCAAAAAAGGTAAAGGCACCCCTACAATGGGTAGGAGTCCCATGACCATCCCCATGTTGACAAAAATATGCCAGAAGAAGATCGTCATGATACCCAAGGCCAGCATCACTCCGAATTTATCATGAGATTGGTAGGCCACAGAGAGCCCATTCATCATAAAAATCAGGTAAAGGGCGATCAGTGTGACCGATCCAGCAAAACCATGTTCCTCGCTAAAAACTGAAAAAATGAAATCCGTATGGTGTTCCGGTAGGAAGTTGAGTTGGCTTTGAGTTCCCTTGCGGTACCCTTTCCCAAAGAGCTGACCACTTCCTACGGCAATCATAGATTGAATGGAGTTGTATCCCGAACCTTTTGGGTCCGAGCCCGGATCGAGAAAGGAGATCAATCTCTGCCGCTGGTAGGGTTTGAGCCCAAACTTATAGACAGAAGGCAGGGCGATCACCGAGCAAACGACTACCGCTAAAAGGGTTTTGGGTTGAATCCGGATAAAAAGCATCATGGTGACGAAGGTCAGGAGAATAATCAGAGCGGTACCTAAGTCAGGTTGAAGCATGATCAATCCAGCGGGGAGAATGACGAGTAAGGCAGGGAGGAATAAGTCTCGAATGCCGTACCCTCCCATCGTTTGGTCTGACTCGAAGTATTTGGCTAAGCAGATCACTATAGAAAGCTTCATAAACTCTGAGGGTTGAATTCTGAAAGCTCCGATACCCAGCCACCGTTTGGCTCCGAGGGAGGATTTGCCAAGAAATAAGACCGCAGCCAAGAGTACTAGATTCGCAAAGTAAATAACATAAGCCAGTCTGGAAAATATCGAATAGTGGAGCAGGAGAATGACTGCCGTGAGACAGAGTCCTATGCCGAACCAAAGTGCTTGATTCTTATACAATCCTAGGGATTTATCTTGGACTCCCGTCGCGCTCACGAGGTTCCAGAGTCCAACACCAAAGAGGATCACTTCTAAAGCAAGTAAGCTCCAGTTGAATTTTTTGAGATCCTCATCCACCATGACTCCACGCATTTCTCCTTCGTCATAAGTGATTGGGCTTTCCATGAATGAATGGGTCATAAATTCTATTCTCCCTCTGAGGGTCGGGTGGGTTCGGGCTCGAGTCGAAGGGTGGTTGTTTCAGCCGGAGTGATTGGGACCGGGGGTGCTAAAGGTGTCACCGGCAAAGCGGGCGGAATCAAAGGACCGCGCTCTTCCGGAGTGACCCATGCGGCAGTGGAATCCACCTCATCTTCCACTTCCAGCCCTTGGGTCGTTTTTGGGGCAGACAGATTTTGTCCAGCTGATTTCAGGCGATTGGCGAGTATTTTCTCTCCGTAGAGATTCGGGTAGTATTTTTCTAAATATTTTTTGATTACGGCTTTGGCTACAGGAGCTGCCCCCGTGCCTCCGTGGCAGGCGTGCTCGCCGATCACAGCCACGGCTATGACGGGGTCTTTGACAGGGGCAAATCCGACAAACACTCCATGATGGCGGTCTTTGAGTTTCATGGATTCACACTTTTGATAAATTTTATCGGCAGCAATTCGAATGACCTGAGAGGTCCCTGTTTTTCCGACAAAGTCCATTCCTGGCAGTCGTTGAGCATAGGCGGTTCCCAGAGGGCTATTGATGACTCCCCAGAGGCCTTGCTTGACCAGTTCGAGCGTCTTAGCGCTCAGGGTCACTTTGCTGAGGACGTCGGATTGAGATTCTTTCAGTGTTTTCCCATCCGACGATTCAACTTGTTTCACAATATAAGGGCGAAAGAGGGTTCCCCCGTTTCCAATCGCCGCATAGAGATTCGCGAGTTGAAGGGCTGTAGTGAGCACAAAGCTTTGACCAATAGCGACTGAAGCCGTTTCGCCGGCATTCCAGACTTGGCCAAAACGTTTTCGTTTCCATTCTTCGGTAGGAATGAGGCCTGGGACTTCGCTCGCGAGATTGATGCCCGTTCTTTTGCCGAGGCCTAAGATGGTAGCCCATTTGGCAATGTCATCCACGCTTTTGAGTTTAAGGGCGACTCGATAAAAGAAAATGTCACAGGATTGAGTAATAGCCCTCACCACATTAATGTCTCCATGTCCCCCGTGAGAATGGCAGTGGTAAAGGCGGTTGCCAATTTTTATGACCCCAGGGCAGTGGAATTTAGTGTTTTCGTCAATGACGCCTTCTTCCAGTCCGGCAATGGCTGTCACAATTTTAAAGGTCGATCCGGGCGAATAGTGATCTTGAATCGTCTTATCTCGAAGGGGGTGATTTTCATTATTAATCAAACTATTCCATATACTAGAAGGGATC
>JANNCA010000150.1:0-4088 GCA_031386075.1 Oligoflexia bacterium | reverse complement strand
ATCCAACCATTCTTGTCGCGGCTCAGCTTCTGGAAATCTCTGAGGTCTATAAGTGCGGAGGGGCGCAAGCGATTGCTGCACTCGCTTATGGGACGGGCACGATCCCAAAAGTAGACAAAATCTATGGGCCGGGCAATTCCTGGGTAACTGAAGCTAAACTTCAAGTCTCCCAAGACCCTCGAGGGGCATCCTGCGATTTACCGGCAGGTCCTTCAGAAGTGATGATCATTGCGGACGAACATGCGGATTCTGCCTTTATAGCTTCGGATCTTTTGGCTCAAGCTGAACATGGTGTGGATTCACAAGTGATTTTTATCAGCGATTCAGCTCAGCAACTTCAAAGAGTGAGAGTTGAAACTCAGGCTCAGCTGGAGGAACTCCCAAGAAAAACGATTGCCCTGGAATCGCTCAGTAAAAGTCTTTTTATTGAGGTGTCTGAAATTGCTGAAGGTTTTCAAATTTGTAATGACTATGCCCCTGAGCATCTGATCCTTCAACTTGAAAATTCTAGAAAATATATCGATTTAATTGAAAATGCGGGCTCTGTGTTTCTAGGTTCATGGACCCCAGAAACAGTTGGGGATTATGCGAGTGGGACGAACCATGTCTTACCCACAGATGGGTTTGCAAGGACATTCGGTGGCCTTACAACCGAAAGCTTTATGAAGTCTATGACTATTCAAGAATTGACTCCCGGCGGACTGCAAGAACTGGGGCCAGTCGTAGAGACTTTGGCGGACACCGAGTTATTGGCGGGTCACCGCAATGCAGTTCGCATTCGTTTAGAGCGCCTGACTTTAGGTCGATTGAGTTCTAAAACGTTAAGTGAGCAACAAAAATGACCTGCTCCTTAGCGAGGTGCGTAATTCTGAGCCTGAACCCCTACGTTTCGGCCCGAAGCTTGAATCGGGAGGGCCGTATTTTTTTAGATGCCAATGAATCACCTGATAGTCCGGCGCAGAATTTGGGGCTGAATCGGTATCCGGATCCTCAGCCCGCCAAATTGAAGAGTCGCTTAGCAGAAATTTATCATGCTCATGAGGATCAAGTTTTGGTTGGCAGGGGTGCTGATGAAGCGATTGACCTGATCGTCAGAGTCTTCTGTGAGCCGAATCAAGATCAAGTTTTGATTTGCCCGCCGACTTACGGGATGTATGAAGTGAGCGCAAAAATTCAAGGAGCCGGAATTCTTCGGGTACCGTTGCTCGATCCTGATTTTCAGCTCGATCTTAGGGCGATTACAGAGTCACTCGCGATTTCTGCGCCCAAAGTGATTTTTATTTGTTCACCGAATAATCCAACAGGGACCGCATTTGATCATCAAACTCTATTTACGATTTGTGAAGTGGCGCTAGGGCGGGCCATTGTCGTCATAGATGAGGCTTATGCTGAGTTTCATGTTTTAGATGACGGGCGGCTGAATAGTATGGTCTCAGAGGTGACTCGATTTCCCAATTTAATCGTTTTGAGAACCCTCTCGAAAGCTTGGGCAATGGCAGGGGTTCGGTGTGGAGTGGCTCTAGCTCAAAAACCCCTGATTGACCTTCTACAAAAAGTCAGAGCTCCCTATCCATTGAGTTTACCTTCGATTGAAGCGATTTTGGAAGGCATAGACCCAACACAAGAGCAGGCGATGAAGGTTCGAGTGAAAACGAATCAGAGAGAAAGAAAAAATTTGGGTGCTCAACTTTTGGAGTTATCGGAGGTAGAGAAAATATATGCATCTGTGGCCAATTTCATTTTAGTTAAAGTTAGGAATTCAAAGAAAATCATGGAATTGACCCGAGCTCATGGAATTATTTTAAGGGACAGAAGTTCCGAACTTGGATTGAGCGGATGTATTCGAATTACAGTGGGTAGTCGAAGCGAAAATCTTGCCCTCATTCAGGTCTTGAAGAGCCTAAGGGGGGGCAGTCATGAACCAGAAGTTTAGCCAGGGAAGTTGCCAGAGGAGTAGAAAATATCTTTTTTTGGATAGGGATGGGACCTTGATTGATGAGCCTCCTGGTTTTCAGGTTGACTCGATCGAACAGTTTAAACTTCTGCCTGATGTCATCACGGCTTTGGTCGATCTGAAGAGAGCCGGCTATTCCTTTGTGATGATTACCAATCAAGATCGATTAGGGACAGACTATTATCCTCTCAAAAACTTCAATCAGATTCAAAAAATTCTTTTAGATATTTTAGAGACCCAAGGTATTTTATTTGAGTCTATTTTCATTTGTCCCCATACCGTTGAGGATCAGTGCTCGTGTCGAAAGCCTCTCACTGGCTTGCTTCGGGAGTATTTGGCGAGTTCGGATTGGAATCGTAAGGAGTCCTATGTCGTGGGCGATCGAGCAACTGATTTAGCTTTGGCAGAGAACTTAGGCGTCACAGGCATTCAGTTGACCTCAGAGAGGGGCTGGAAGGCTATTGTTTTGGAGATTTTGAAGCGTCCTCGGACGGCATCTGTGGTTCGTCGGACTCGGGAGACGTCAATTGAGGTGAAGGTCAACTTGGAATTTTCCGATCAATCCTCGAAGATTCAGACGGGTTTAGGATTCTTCGATCATATGCTGCAACAGCTGAGTTTTCATGGAGGCTTTTATCTTGAGGTTGTTGCCCAGGGCGACCTTCATATCGATGATCATCATACTGTCGAAGACATCGGGTTGGCGCTGGGCCAGGCGATGGACCAAGCCTTGGGGGATAAAATCGGGGTAGGACGATATGGGTTTTTTTTACCGATGGATGATGCAGCAGTGCAGGTGGCTCTAGATTTATCCGGTCGGAGTTACTTTCTTTTTGACGGGAAGTGGAATCGTGAACAAGTCGGCGGCTTATCTACCGAGATGATTCCACATTTTTTTAGAAGTTTTGCAGAGAGCCTTCATGCGAATTTGCACATCCGTCTTCAGGGTGAAAACACCCACCACATGGCCGAGGCGGTATTTAAGGCGGTGGGACGGAGTTTGCGGTCGGCCATTTATTTAGAGAAAAGTGCAGAGTTGGGGGTTGCTCCGGGGATTCCGTCAACCAAAGGATGTTTATGAGCTGCGCCCCAGTTCGAACCGATGGTCAATCCGTGGCTATAATAAACACGGGAGTCGCCAATACGGCCTCTGTTTTATACGCATTCGAACGGTTAGGTCTATCCTGTCGGGTGACTCAAGATCCGGCTGTCATTGGGTCCAGCACGCACGTGATTTTACCTGGAGTGGGCAACGCTTCAGCCTCAATGGCCAAATTAAAAGCGCAGGGACTAGATCGGGTGATTTGTGCACTCAAACAGCCGGTGCTCGGAATTTGTTTAGGGATGCAACTTTTCTTTGAGGAGTCAGAGGAGGGGCGTTCAGGGGAAAATACGAAGGGGCTAGGAATTTTTAAAGGGATTGTTAGTCAGCTTCGTGTGAATTTAGTGGTGCCCCATATGGGGTGGAACCAACTCAGGATGGTCGCACCTTCAGCAGCTCCTTCTCAGCTTTTAAAGGGGATCCCCGAAGGGAGCTATTTCTATTTTGTGCACTCCTATGTCGCCCCAAGTGAATCTCTAGAGATCAAGGCAGTTGCAGACTATGGACATTCTATTCCAGCAGTATTGGAATTTGAGAATTGGTTTGGAACTCAGTTTCATCCGGAAAAGTCAGGAGAGCTGGGGCAAGAGATACTTAGAAATTTTATAGGAATTAAAGGAGGCTGTTCATGATCGTCATACCGGCTTTAGATTTACTCGAAGGTCAGTGTGTTCGCCTGAAGCAGGGTGACTTTGATCAAGTCACCGTCTACTCGATATTTCCGAGTGACATTATAAAAAATTTTGAAGCATCCCATTTTAAAAATCTACACCTAGTCGATTTATCCGGGGCCAGAGATCCTTTGCGAAGGCAGCTTGAACTGATTCGGAGTTTAGTTTTTTCGTCGTCATTGAAGATTCAGGTGGGTGGAGGAATCAGGTCTTCTCTCGAGGTTCAATCTCTCTTGAGTTTGGGGGTCGATCGAGTGGTTATAGGGAGTATTGCAGTTTTGCAGCCTGAAACGACTGCTCGCATTCTAAGAGAATTTGGGCCTGATCGAGTGACCTTGGCGCTGGATGTATTGCCCATCGA
>JANNCA010000133.1:0-15108 GCA_031386075.1 Oligoflexia bacterium | reverse complement strand
CCCCCCCCCCCCCCCCCCCCCCCCCCCCCCCCCCCCCCCCCCCCCCCCCCCCCCCCCCCCCCCCCCCCCCCCCCCATTCTTGTGATTCCATTTGTTATTGGGTACGTTCGCAGGCATCGATTAAATATTTGGAAGACCTTGGATGTTTTGGCTCCGGGGCTAGTGATTAATCATGTGTTTGGTAGATTTGGTTGTTTAGCTGCTGGTTGCTGCTATGGCAAGCCAACGGGGAGTCCTTTTGGTGTCCGACTCTATTCCGACCTTGTAGAGAGACATTTGCAAGGGATTCCTTTGCACCCCACTCAGCTCTATGAAGCGGCTTCATTGTCTGTTTTGTTTTTAGGATTAATTTATATTTTTAAGAAGAAGTTGTTTGACGGTCAGGTGGCCCTTTCATATTTTATCGCATACCCGATTATTCGTAGTCTTATTGAAATATTTCGAGGAGACCTTATTCGAGGCTTTGTTGTTGAGGGCATTGTTTCAACGAGTCAATTTATTTCATTTCTTGTTTTTTTATTGGCTGGCTTTGCCTGGATGTTCCGGTTGAGACAGGTTCAGGGCGGGTTAGGGTTCGGTACGCAGCGGATTTATCAAGGAAAGTGAAACAAAAGTGACCGAGTATCTTTTTTCATTAGCGACGCCTGAAAATCTCCTGACAGGATTTGTTTTTATTTTATCATTTTTGATTGGATCAATTCCATTTGGGATGATAATCGCTCGTTTTTTCCAGGTTAAAAATTTGAGTCAAAAAGGAAGTGGGAATATTGGTGCAAGCAATGTGACTCGGGTGATCGGTTTTTGGCCTGCTGGTTTTTTGACCTTTGCCTTAGACCTACTCAAAGGAGTTTTGAGTATTCTCCTGGCCTCTCCCAGTGGATCTCATTTTTTGTCTATGGTTTTGAGTGGATTTCAAGAGAGTCATGATTTTCAATTCAGTCTTTTTGCTATTTGGATGGCGGGATTGTTCTCTATCTTGGGGCACTGCTATTCACCCTGGCTTCATTTCAAGGGTGGAAAAGGTGTTGCTACTGGACTCGGTGTGATCCTAGTGCTATCGCCCATTTCGGCAATGGTTGGAGTGATTACGTTTGCTTTGACTTTCTACTATAAGCGAATTGCTTCTTTATCGAGCATTTCCGGTTTGATATTGGCAGCTGTGACCTATCTGATTTTGAATCCCGTTGGGGTGCACCTTTGTGTCGGGGCCGCGATAGTACTGGTCATCCTAATTCGTCATGAGGCAAATATCGATGCACTTTTGGAAAATCGGGAAAAATCTATTAACCTTTAGGCTTTTTAGGTTTGCTTTTGTATTTCTTTTAGGGTGGCCTATCGGGATATCCTTCGGAAGAGAAATTGTAGATGCAACTTTGACGAAAGTTGTGATTACTGATTTTCCAAAAAGAATAGTGACTCTCGCGCCTTCTTTGGGGGAGTTAGCTGCAGACATTTTAGGTACAGATTTGGATCGCATTGTCGGGGTAAGTGAATATACGGATTATCCGCCTTCTTTCAAGAAGAAGACTTCTGTAGGCCCTTATCATCAATTTAATTTAGAAAGAGTTCTTTCTCTAAGGCCTGATCTCGTACTTGCGACTATGGACGGTAATCCTAGAGATAGAGTGAATCATCTCCGGGAATTAGGAATTCCCGTGGTGATTGTGAAGACTGAAAATTTTAAAGAAATAAAGAATTCAATTTTATTGGTTGCTTCCACATTAGGGTTGTCAAATGTTGGAGTAAAGATGGCTCAGCAGTTAGAAAATGGAATTGAAACCATTCGAAAACATTTTCTTCACCGTCTTCCGTTGCGGGTTCTTATTCAAGTGGGAGATGATCCACTTATTGTGGCTGGGGGTGGGTCTTTTTTGCATTCTGCCCTGGAAACTGTCGGAGCCAAAAATTTGTATGGAAATTGGGAGGCCCATTATCCGAGGCCGGCACTAGAGGATGTATTCGCGAGAAATCCAGATGTCATTATCATTGCTGCATTGGGGGATGATTTGAAGCCGTATCATCGGATGAAGGAAAAGTGGGCACAGTTTTACGGGTTAAAGGCTGCAAGTGATCATAGAATCTACATATTGAGGAGTGACGCACTCCTGCGGCCCACCCTTAGAATCTTAGAGGGACTTTCGGAGCTGGGGCAGACAATTTATGGGAAAAAATAAATTATTCCGTATTTATCTTTGGATGGGATGCCTTTGGTTACTTTCAGTTTTCGTTGCTTTACAGATGGGTGCTGTAGGAAATGCGGGGACTGAGCTGATCGCACAAATTCGATTACCAAGAGTCATTCTTGCATCTGGCATCGGCATGGGGTTGGCCGTTGCCGGAGCGGGTCTTCAGGCTCTTTTTTCGAATGCACTTTGCGAGCCTTATATTCTTGGGGTTTCCTCTGGATCGGCTTTAGGAGCAGTGATGGGCGTTTCTTTAGGTATTGAATGGATGGCTGCTGGTTTAGCGGGTACCGCATTTCTGGGGGCGTTGGTGTTTGCAGGAATTCTTTACCTCATTTCGTTAAGACAAAATGCGAAAGGTGTCACGATTCTTCTGGCAGGCGTGATGTTGGGGTTTTTGGGTTCAAGTTTGGTTGCGGTATGGATCACCCTATCGGATTCCAATGGTCTTCAAGGTGCCATGGTTTGGTTTTTTGGAGATTTGTCCAGGGCAAGAATGAGAGGTGCGGTCATTACCTTTCTTGCAAATGCTGGATTTATTTTCTTTATTTGGAGGAATTGGAGGGAGTTAGATGCTCTCCTTTTGGGCGAGGAGGGCGCTGCTTCCTTAGGAATTGATGTGAAGCAAGTTCGAAGGAGGATGATTATTCTCACTTCACTTATTGTGGGAGTTTGTGTCAGTGCAGGAGGGGTGATTGGCTTTGTGGGTTTGGTGGTACCTCATATGGTCAGAAAGTGGGTGGGGTCGATGCATATTCATTTGATTCCGTTGTGTATGATTTTAGGGGCTGCTTTACTCACCATTGCTGATTGCCTATCCAGAGTGATAGCTCAACCCTATGAACTCCCCGTAGGAGTAGTCACAGCGCTTTTTGGGGCTCCCCTGTTTCTGTGGGTCATGCTCAAGCGAGCTGAAGTTATTGAATCAATTTAGAGGAAGATTTTAAGATGCAGCCTATTCCCCTACTGGGTGTCTATGGCATTCAATTCGGCAAGTATGAAAGAAGTGACCTGACGCAAGGGGAGGGGCGAGCTTTTGTTCTGGATGAAGTTTCCTTCGAGATTTTTCGGGGCGAAGTGGTTGCCTTATTGGGACCCAATGGATCTGGAAAATCAACACTGATGAAACTCATTGCTGGGGTGATTCCGTTATCTTCAAAGTTTAAATCGGGTCAGGTACGGTTCTTGGGTGGAGATTTTTTGTCGTTACCTTCTTACAGACGCGCCCAACGAGTTGTTTACGTGCCTCCCGATCTCCAAACTGATTTTCCTCTGACGGTAGAAGAGGTGGTTCAATTGGGAAAGAACTGTCGGGCCTATAGAATGCCACATCGAGTGTCTGATGCGACGCAAGGCGCTGTAGAATGGGCCATGAGAAAGTGTTTGTGTTGGGATTTTCGGAGTAGGCTAATCAGTAGTCTGAGTGGAGGTGAGTTACAATTGGTTGCGTTGGCACGTGCATTGGCCCAAGGGGCACAGGTTTTACTTATAGACGAAGCCCTTTCTAAAATGGATTTGAATCATCAGTTTTTAATCGGAAGGTTATTGAAGGATCTTGCGGAACAGAAGTTTTCCATTCTTATAGTCTCTCATGACTATAATTTAGTTTCTGAATGGGCAGACCAGGCTATTTTATTAAAAGATGGCAAAAAGCTTTTCCAAGGTCCAATTCGGCAGGCAGTCACTCAAGAATGGATTCAAATACTTTATCCGCAATCTAGCGTTTTTGTCGGTTCGAATCCAATCACCGGGGCACCAAAAATTTTTTATAAAACTTAGAAAAAGACAGAAACTCCAAAATTATGTGATAGCGCAGAAATTGGCGTATAGGCTCTTGAAAATGAATAATCCAGAGATATTTTTGGCCCAACCCATCCCATTCCAGCTCCATAGCCTTCGCCTCGTTGTCCTTGATAAGGAATCATTGAGTTCATCATGCGTCCAAGGCGGAAAAAGAAATCTGAAAAGAAGGGAAACTCAATGCCTGCTTCATATCCCAATGATAGATCTGAAAACATATGTGGATCTATATAAATCAGGGTGATCCCCATGATGTTAAACTTCGTTCCCAAAATATATTCTCGATAAAATCCAAGTGGAGTCGCAGAATTGAAGAGGTTGTCGACGATCGCAGAAACTTGAAGCCAGTTATAGGCCAGAACGGAGGCCGATAGAGTCCCGTCGACGTATTTGGAGCCCGAATTGTCGTTGGGGAGAATAATTTTTGTACTGATGCCAACTGAGATTACTTTTGGAAATATTTGTTTTGCTAGAGCCACGTGAATCATAGAGCTGTCGTCGCGGACTGTATACCCAACTCCCGCTTGAAAAATAGACTCCGCTGATCCGTCCATGACAGAAACGTTGAGGTTGTGCCCATAATAATTAATGAGTCCATAGGGCGAATTGGTCTGGCCAAATCCATAACTTAAATAGGTGAGACTTAGGCTATGAGTTTGAATGAAGGGAATAAAAGATGGATTAAGATAAATTGCATCTCCTAAAAGAGGGCTTGCGTGGCTAGCGCCTCCTAGTGCATCAGATCGAGGAGAGTGAAAATCGGACCCATATACTGCTGCATTAAAGAGCCATGGGAAAAAAACGGTGTTCAGAATAAATAGTGAAAGTATAAATTTATTATTGAACATAACTACTTACTTTCTGAAATGAGTTAAGCCATACGCAGATTCAGGAATCTAGGGTCGCGGCGTCAAATTATCACTTTACTTTGAGTCTAATTCTCGCTAAAGATGGCTTGATTTATGCCATTACGCAAGGAAAAGGTCGAAATTTACAGAAAACAGTTTATTGAGCGGCGAGAAGCGTTAGCTTCTGGTCTTAGGCTGGCTATTGCTGAGTTCATCGATGATGGGAATGTCTATACCGATGTCGTTGACCAGGCCTCCGCTGAGGCAGATAAAAGCTTTTCTCTTCAGATGAAAAATCGAGATCGTTCTGTTTTGGCTCAAATTGACGAAGCGATCAAACGCCTCGATGGCGGCACATTTGGGAGTTGTGAGCATTGCAGTGAATCAATAGCTGAAGCTAGGATTGATGCATTTCCTTTCACAACTCTTTGCATCGACTGCAAAGCTGAGCTAGAGTCCGAGGAACATCGGTTTTCCGGGCGAAATTGATTCTTATCTAGGTTTCAAATAATAGACCCGGGACTCTTCAGGAGGTCTTTATGTCTCGATTGAAGATCCGCAAAGCAGTGATTCCTGCTGCCGGTCTAGGTACTCGTTTTTTGCCAGTAACTAAGACTATTCCCAAAGAGATGATCCCCATCATTGATGTTCCTATGATTCAATATATTGTTGAAGAGGCTGTCAAGGCTGGAATTGAAGATGTTGTGCTGGTTACGGCCAGGCATAAAGAGTCGATTGAAAATTATTTTGATTACAATTGTGAGTTAGAGGAAAGTCTTGAGTCCAAACAGAAACGGGATTTGGCAGAAATATCTCGATCTGCGGCTAGAATTTGTAATTTAATCACGGTGAGGCAAAAGACACCTCTGGGGCTAGGGCATGCCGTGCTGTGCGCTGAGCGAGTGATTGGAAATGAACCGTTTGCAGTGCTGTTAGCTGATGACTTGATTGATTCAAAAGTCCCCTGTACCCAACAGCTCATACAGATTTTTGAAGAAGAGAGAGCGTCCATAGTCGGGGTAATGGAAGTTCTGAAAAAAGAAGTCTCAAAATATGGAATTGTTGCGGGGACTTATTTAAAACAGGGGCTTTTGCGGGTCGAGCGTTTGATCGAAAAGCCCTCTCCAGCAGATGCTCCGTCTTGTTTGGCTATACCCGGCAGGTACATTTTAACTCCTACGATTTTTGATTATTTGAGGCAAATTAAGCCAGGGCGTGGGGGTGAAATTCAGCTGACCGACGCACTACAGCTTTTGGCTCAGCGGGAAAAGTTATTTGCTTACCAATTCGAGGGGACTCGCTATGATACCGGAGACCGCTTAGGATTTATTGACGCCACCTTGGCATTTGCCCTGAAGAGGCCTGACCTAGCCGCTGGTGTAAAGGATATGATGAGGAGATATCTTGAGAACGAATAAGAGTATTTTATTTTTTATTGGGATTGCTTGGAGTTCTGCTGCCTTCGGTTATGTTCCACCCTCTCAGTTTATTTTGAAAAAGTGGTTAGAAAAACATGCAGGCGTTCAGGGCGTTAAAGTTCGGTCTGTAGTGACTTCGATTGAAAATAATCAACCCAATGGGGTTCACTTTAAGGATACAACTTGGTTTGATCCAAGTACAATGACGCTCAGAAGCGTAGCTACCGACGATCGGGATCGAAAGCTTTATAGGAAGGAAGGGAGTCGGGAGTCTGCTTCGTTGGTGGCAAAAATACTCATGAGCTCTGAGCTGGGAGACGTGACTCGACTGCTTCGGGGTCGAGGAATTCCCGTTCAATCTCAAGAGGAACTCTTGAAACTCAGGACTGAAGTGGAGCGTAGAAAAGCTGAAAGCGAAGACCTCATGAGGTGGAATGGAACCTTGAGCTGGGTGATCGGTGGACGGCTTTGGATGGAGAAGGATACGTTTTTTCCGCTTCGGCTCATAGATTCGTCCGCTGGTGGTGGAGAGGAAAATGATTTTCGATTTGAGGGTGTTCACTCCTATCGGGAGTTTCCGTTTCCGAAGACATCCAAGTTGATTAAAAATGGTGTTTGGATTTTGTCGAGTGAAGTCATTGAGTTGAGTTCGAGTCACGAGGACATGAGTGCGGGTAAATTGAACCATGCGGGTTCGCCAGAGAAGGGCTTGACTCATGTAGGCTTATCTGAGTCTTCCGATTTGAGGAATTTGATTCGACTGTATTATGAATCTTTTCGGTGAGTCCTACATTCTCTCTGTAGCGATTCCAAGACCTTTAGAGGGGCTTTTTACTTATAAATTACCTGATCATTTTTTGACCCGCATTCGAGTGGGCGGCTGTGTCAGGGTTCCATTTGGCAGAGTCACTACTCATGCGTTTATAGTAGAACCTCCAAAGAAGATGTCTGAGTTATCTCCCCATATTTCTATTCATCAGTTGAAGGAAGTCCTGGAAGTCAGTGACTCTGAGCTTTACTTATTGCCTGATGTGCTGGGGTTATGTCATTGGGCAAGGGAATATTATTCTGCACCCCTTGGGGAGGTCTTGAATTGTGCGGGGCCTTCTGGAGTTTTCGGGGCTTGGATTTCCAGGAAGTCGCTTACGAAAAATCCTCAACTGCTATCTAAAACAAAGGTGAGTTTAAAGCGGGAAATATCTCCACCACCTCCACCTTTAGATTTGGAGTTGACTCATTCTCAAGTTCGCGCCTTAGGGCTCCTAGAGGACTGTCGAAGGAGTGATGGGCCTAAAGTCGCACTTTTACATGGAGTCACTGGGAGTGGGAAAACTGAGATTTATATAGAGCTCGCCAAGAAAACGTTGAAACTCGGTCGAGGCGTTCTGATCTTAGTTCCGGAGATTGCGTTAACTCCTCAACTCCATCGGCGGTTTCAGGAGCGTTTAGGGATGTCAGTGGCCCTTTGGCATTCGGCCGTATCTGTTGGAAAAAGGCGAAAACAGTGTTTTGCCCTTCAAAAAGGTGAGTTGCGAGTGATTATTGGCGCTCGTTCAGCTGTATTTGCTCCAATTCAGGATTTAGGCTTGATAATCGTCGATGAGGAGCATGACCCTACTTACAAGCAAGAGGATCGGGTTCGCTATCACGCCAGGGATCTTGCAATTGTGCGGGCAAAGTTGACTCATTCGTTTACAGTTTTAGGGTCTGCTACGCCGAGTTTAGAGACTTTAGAGCGGGTCAGAGAGGGGAAGTACATTAAAGTGGACCTGAACGAGAGGATCTCTCCAGGGGGGTTTCCTCGGATCGAGATGGTCGATCTTAGGGTTGAAAGTCGGGTTCAAAAGATTCAAGCCCCTCTTGCTTTAAAAACAGTGAAGATCATTCAAGAGGTCCTGAATGCCGGAGAACAGGTGATTGTTTACTTGAATCGCCGTGGGTTTGCCGCTTTTTTGTTATGTAAGGACTGTGGAGACTCTAGGAATTGCTCACAATGCTCAGTGTCCTTGACGGTTCATAAGAAATTTTTGGAACTTCGTTGCCATGTTTGTGGTCATCGTGAGTCCATCCCTGAGATTTGTGGCAAGTGCCAGGGCTCTCATTTATTCCCCATGGGAGCCGGAACGGAGAGTTTAGAGGCCGATTTGCCCGAGCTTTTGTCGGGAGCTCGGGTATTGAGATTAGATCGGGACCAAATTACAAGTTCAACTCGTCTAGAGAAACTTTTGGATGAATTTAGAAGTCAAAAGGCAAATATTTTACTGGGGACGCAAATGTTGGTTAAAGGCCATGACTTTCCTGGGGTGACCTTAGTGGTTGTCATTTTGGCGGATGCTCTTTTTCGTTGGCCTGACTTTCGAGCTCCTGAAAGAGCCTATCAAATATTGAGGCAGGTATCTGGTCGATCTGGTCGTGGAGAAAAAGCGGGGAGAGTTTTGGTTCAGACCTACGATCCAGAGCATCCCGTGCTCCAAACCTTGGATGGGAGGTTGGAGGAGGGGACCTTTTTAGATTCGGAGCGCGAATTGAGGCAGGCACTCAGGTATCCGCCCTTTGGGCGGTTGGCCCGTTTGCGATTTGAAGCTTCGATTCGGGATGACGTGAAGGTTCGATCAGCGGCGGTTGCAGAGTATCTTCAGCAGGAGTTCAATCTGAGTGAAGGATTTGATCTTTTGGGGCCAAGCGAAGCTTTTATGGAAAGGATCAAGGGAGTTTATCGCTGGGATTTGTTGATTAAGGTAAAAAACATAGGGCTTCTTCAGAAGGCCGTTGGATTGGCTAAAGGGTTTTGTGTGTCTAAAAAATGGCAGTTACAAGTTGATGTGGACCCCTATTCTACTTAGATGTTCAATTTAAAATATAGATTTATGTTATTATTGGGGAGTGTCACCCCGCGAAAAAACCTTTTCCGTAGTTCGTCGTAGAATAGAGCAAGCATTAGAAACAGCTGAAAAAGAACGCCTCCGTAAGCTCCTCTCTCATCGTTTAGTTTATGCACGTGAGGGAATTTTAGCTTATCAAAAAGGACAAATTACTGAAGCAGTGAGGGCCTATTCTGCTTATATTAGGATACTGGAAGAGACGAAAGGTGTGGGTGAAGGTCGGCTCATGCCTTCTTGTTTTGATATCAAAAAAGATGTAGCTGAACTCATGATGATTAGTGGTGTCTACTGGGATTTAGTCAAGATCTATGATCATGCTCAATCGAGTGAGACGTACCAGGAGTTTCTCAAGTACTTCGAAAAATACATTATTTTCTCAAAGGGGCTACCTTTTCAGTCACTTTGTGCCGAATCCCTACGAAAATATATTAATAAGCGTAAACCCATTCATATTGAGCCCTTTAGAAACGCTTATCAGTCCATTAGCGTTTCTAAATGCTTTGTCGCCTCTTCACTTATAGATGTGACGGAGCAGGATACGTCTTTGATACTTAGAAAATTTAGAGATCAAGTTCTGAAAAAGAATTCAAACGGGCGGGCATTCGTGTGCTGGTACTATCGAAATGGACCCAGAATTGCCGCGAAAATGAACCGCCTCCCTTTTGGAATGCGCAAGAGTTTTGGACTCATTCTTGACTGGGTAGCTCGAATCATTCGGAGCCTGTCCTAAATTTTTAGTGAAGTAACGTGCCGATTCGGTTGGGTCTAAAAATGAATTGGCTATCAGAAAAGCTTACCCAAAGGGATAGCCAGATGATCACAGCTTTGCCTTTGACATTCCTCATGGGGACGAAGCCCCAAAAGCGGCTGTCATTGGAGAAGTCGCGATTGTCGCCCATCACGAATAGACTTTCTGGGGGTACTGTGATCGGGCCAAAGCTTTCTCCCATAAAGTTAGTTTTATCCAGCATGATCACATGATCAGTGTTTTCGATGTGCTCCTGATAGAGGTCTAGGTTTCCAGAGTTATATTTCGGATCGTCCATGATTTTAAATAGTTTTTCGGATTGTTGACCGACAACGAGATCGCGAGGGACCATTTTTTGATTAATGTAAACGGCCTTATTGCGAACTTCCACGGTATCGCCAGGAGTTCCTATTACTCTTTTGATATAGTAAAAACTCTCGTCTTTTGGGTACATGAAAACAATAATGTCGCCTCTTTTTGGGGGTGCTCGATCGACGAGGTAAATAGGGTGATCGGTAACTAGGTCAGAAAAAGGAAGTTTAAAGCCGTAGGCAAACTTGTTGACGAAGATATGGTCACCGATCAACAGAGTTGGAATCATAGATCCAGATGGGATTTTAAATGCTTCGATCACACTCGATCGAATCATAAAAACAATAAGTAGCGCCAATCCTAGGGAGATCACGTTTTCAATGATCCATTGCTTTCGCGATTTATTTAGATCAGAATTAGATTTATTTTTTTGAGATTTTTTAATCCGACGGAAAATGCTGTCTGCCATAGTCGATGAAGATACCTCTTCTTGGATCTAAGGAGAAGAGAAATAGCAGAACTTTCAGATGAATCTGGCCTCGTATCTTGGAGATGTTTGAGTTAGGCTCAAGATTCTAAATGAAAACACTGGATCGTTATATAGCATCGATTTTTTTACGGAATCTAGTTATGGCAATCCTTGCAATGAGCGCCCTTTTTTTGTCCCAGTCCATGTTTACCGACCTTTACGACCATACATTCAGCATGAGTCAAATTTTTATCTATCACTTTCTTAACTTGCCCCAAATCAGTGTTCAAATGGCTCCTCCGGCAGTCCTTTTGGCAACAGTTTTGACTTTGTCTGGATTAGCGAGAACCCATGAATTAGTGGCTTGTTACGCAATTGGCTTTGGCCTTAAGAGAATGATGGCGTTGGTCCTGTTAGTGGTCATGATGGCGTCAGGCTTGATTTTAGTGATGGAGGATAGGATCCTGCCACCGGTTTTCAAGCATCGTACCAATTATTATTGGCGGGAAATGAAAAATAAGCCCGATTTTTTCCTAGATATAAAAAGGGATAAAATTTGGTATCGTTCAAAAAATATGATTTATAATTTGCAGCGGTTTGATCACCAGCAGCAAACAATTCATGGACTGACTATTTATACTTTTGATGACGATTTCAACTTGATTCAGGTTCTAGGGGCTGAGAGGGCTGAATATAATACACGAACGTGGATGCTGATTCGTGGAACCGTAACTCTCTTTACCTCTGATAATCCATTTCCGTTGGCGACTAATTTTCAGGAAAAAGAAATTTTGATTGCTGAAACTCCTAAGGAATTTCAGGAAATTGAGAAGGAAGTCGATGGTCTAAACTTTAAGGAGCTTCGCCACTATATTGAGCGAATGAAGAACGCAGGGGCAGACGTAAAGTCCTACGAGGTTAAGTTTCATTCCCGCATCAGCCTGAGTTTTATCCCTATTGTGATGTGCTTTCTCGCAGTTCCTTTTTCCATTGGAAATCGGCGAGAAGGAGGAGTCACCAAGGATTTGAGCCTTTGCTTGGGGGTCACTTTTTTTTATTGGCTTTTTTACTCCGTAGGATTATCTCTAGGTACCAATGGCGCGTTACCTCCTTGGCTTGCTGCATGGTTACCTAGTTCAATCTTTGTAGTCCTGGCGACAGCGCTCATTGTACGTAAGACCTAATTGACCCATCACCTGCTTAAAATCGGTAAGAATGATGCTCAATGATGTAGGATGATAAAATGGCAAAATTGAGAGTGTACACATTCCCCGATCTAGTTTTAACTCAAAAGGCGGTGCCAATTCCTCGAGTTGAAAAAATTCTCTATAAGTTGGCAGATGATATGTTAGAAACCATGTATCATGCGCCCGGAATTGGATTGGCTGCCAACCAGGTTGGGATCCTTCAAAGAATATTGGTTTTGGATACTGACTATGATCTAGAGGATCCGCCAGAAGGTCAGTGGGCTCCTGATGGAATTGAAATCGCAGGAAAAAGCGTCATAAAAAACAAGAAACCTCAGGTGATTGTCAATCCTGAAATCATCCATAGAGAAGGCTCTATCATGCATTCTGAAGGGTGTTTGTCGGTTCCTGAGTACTATGCTGAGGTGAAGCGATCGGAAAAGCTCAAGCTCCAATATCAAGATATAGATGGACTGACCCGCACTCTCTCTGCCGAGGGACTTTTGGCTGTTTGTATTCAACATGAAATGGATCATTTAGATGGGAAGCTTTTCATAGACCGGTTGAGTCCTTTAAAAAAAGAAATGATCAGGAAGAAGCTTCGTCAAGAGCGCATGGACCGGGATTCTCAAGATTTAGAGGCCTTGGACTCTGGGTTAGCCAATCGAGCCAAAAAAGAAAGTCGAAAGCCAAGATGATTAAACTCCGTGTTGTTTTTATGGGAACTCCGGAGTTTGCGGTACAAACCTTAAAAACCCTTCATGCGACTCATTCCGTTGTGGGTGTTTATACCCAGCCCGATCGACCCGTGGGGCGCGGGTTAGGGTTGAAGTTTTCTGCCGTGAAAGACTGCGCTTTAGAGTGTGGTCTCCCTGTTTTACAGCCCGAGAAATTATCCGCTCCAGGGGAATTCGAACGGTTAGCAGCGCTGTTACCCGATGTAGTTGTGATCGTGGCCTACGGACAGATTTTAAGAAAAAACATTTTGAACCTCCCCGCTTTAGGATGTATCAACATTCATACCTCACTTTTACCCCGTTGGAGAGGGGCGGCCCCGATTCAGTGGGCACTATTAGATGGGGATTTAGAAACAGGGGTAACAACGATGCACCTGGCGGAAAAATTAGATGCGGGCGATATTTTACTTCAAAAGCGAATTCCCATTTTGAAAGAGGATACCTCTAAAACTTTGCATGATCGCTTGGCAGATCTGGGTGCCGAGCTTGTTTTGCCGACTCTAGAAGGTCTAGTTTTGAAAAATTTAAAAGGACAACCCCAGGATGAATCAGGGGTCACTTATGCCTCTAAGCTCACTAAAGAAATGCAATGGCTTGACCCGAAACTGTCCGCTGAAGCACTCGAACGGAGGGTTCGGGCCTTGTCTCCCTGGCCGGGAACGAGTATTTATTTAGGCCAGCGTCTTAGGGTGAAGCAAGCGAGGTTGAGGCAAGATATTCAAGGTTCAGTCGGGCAGGTTTTTGAAAGAGCTGGGATGATTCTATTAGGAACATCGCAGGGAGCCTTAGAGCTTCAGGTTCTTCAGTGGGATGGCAAGAAGGAAGTGAATCCCGAAAGTTTTTTGAACGGGCTTAAGGGTCGAGGATTGGGGCTTCCACTTTTAGTGGGCTCCCCTCCAGAATTGTGATTTGAGGATATTAAAATGCCAACTGCACTGATAGCACCCTCTATTTTATCTGCGAATTTTTCTATCCTGGGCGAGGAAATTAAGGCTGTAGAGGCGGCTGGAGCGGATTGGATCCATGTGGACGTAATGGACGGTCACTTTGTTCCTAACTTAACCTTTGGCCCTATTGTGGTGGAACATTTACGTTTGATATCGAAACTTCCTTTAGACTGTCATCTGATGGTTTCGAATCCTGAGGCTTGGATTCAGCCATTTGCTCAGGCAGGAGCCGACTGGATTACGGTTCATGCGGAATCTACCCCCCATTTGGATCGAGTTCTCAATCAGATTAGGGAAGCCAAATGTCAGGTAGGAGTTTCTTTGAATCCTGCCACACCTTTAGCCATGATTGAAGAAGTCCTCGATCTGGTGGACCTTGTCCTTTTGATGGGGGTTAACCCCGGGTTTGGTGGGCAAAAATTTATAGAGTCCACTTTTGGTAAGGTTGAAAGACTTGTGAAATTGCGAGCGGGACGCTCTTTTCTGGTGTCCATTGACGGTGGCGTGAGCACTCAGAATATCGGTCAGCTTCAGAAAATGGGAGCCAATATTTTCGTGGTTGGTTCGGCTATTTTTTCGACGCAGGATCGACGGAAAGCCATGGAAAAACTTCGCTGTAGTTTAAATGAGTCTGAATGAGTCTGAAAAAAGCGACTATTTTATAAACGATTGGAGTTCTTTTGTCGATGATGGAAAAACTGGAGCTTGGAGCTTATCCTCTTACTTTAGAAGAGGTTTATCTTGTAGCAAGTCAGAAAATAGAAGTAATTTTATCAAACGAGGCAGCCCTCAGGATTGAAAAAGCGCATTCTTTTCTTCTATCCGAGATGGCAAAAGATGAGCCTCTGTACGGAATCAATACTGGCTTCGGTCTCATGTCTCAGGTGAGAATCCCTAATCGGGAAATAGTGAATCTCCAGTATAATCTTTTGAGGTCACACGCTTGCGGGTCGGGTTCCTCTCTGGATGATGAATCGGTGAGGGCGATGCTTCTTTTGCGCGCGAGTACTTTGGCAATCGGGCACTCAGGCGTGAGTCGTAAATTGGTGGAACAAATCATCTCAGTTCTCAATGCTGGAATTATTCCTGTGGTTCCAGAGCAGGGATCAGTCGGAGCAAGTGGTGATTTAGCGCCTCTTTCCCATTTGAGTTTAGTTTTGATAGGAGAAGGAAAGGCCCGGTTTCCTCGGTACCACGGAAGTCGAGAGATGAGTGGGGCTGAAGCGCTCAAGTTAGCAGGAATTGAACCGATTCAGCTGGGTCCTAAAGAAGGGTTAGCCCTCATAAATGGCACCCAATTCATGACAGCCATAGGAACCCTGAATCTTCTAGAGGCAGAGCATTTATGTAATCTTGCCGATGTGGCTGGAGCCATGAGTTTAGAGGCAACCCGGGGAAGTTTGAATGCCTTCGAACCGCAAATTCATCAAGTTCGCCCTCATCCGGGTCAAATCCAAGTGGCCAGTCATATTCGTAAGCTTCTTGATTCTGGTGGAAAAAAAAGTGAAATTGCTCAGAGTCACGAAAGTTGCGGAAAAGTTCAGGATCCCTATAGTTTCCGATGTATCCCGCAAGTC
>JANNCA010000127.1:0-7775 GCA_031386075.1 Oligoflexia bacterium | reverse complement strand
CCCTAATCCAATTGGGTACTATTCTAAACTCGCCCCAAACGAAATTCTATTTCAAGAAATCATTGAAAAAATAGCCATTCGATACGTTCAACAAAAGCAATACCACACAGCGATTCAACTCCTTCGAACACTGAGCGAACGAACCGTCGATCCTGAAAAAGCGATCAATATTTACAGAAATATTCTCATGATTATCCCTGCCAGCGAAAGAATCAATATTCCTGCCCATGAAATACGCTTCATTCTAGAAAAATACGATCAGTGGAAGGCCTATTATGAAGTACCAAAGAACCTTCTCACGTCGACCTATCACTTCTTAGAAAAGCAGCTTAGAGAACTAGGCACTACTTCCCATGCTTTTTATAAACAAGCTAAAAAACTTGAACTTCGGTCACTTTACCTAGAAAGAGCCAAAGAATTTTATTTACTCTACCTCAGCTTTTTCTATCAGGCTCCAGAGGCTTCAATTATCAGCACAGACCTTGCCGATGTATATTTCAACCAAGGCGATTATCTGAAGTGTGGAGACTACTATTTGAGAACTTTTCAAGGTGAATTCGGAAAATCAAATCAAAGACGAGCTCTGATAGATAACGCAATAATTTGTTTAGAAAAAAAATTCAACCGAACTTATTTTGAGAACTTAAGAATCCATGGGCTCCTCATAAAAAGTATCCACGAGTTGATCGCATTCGATCACTCAAAGATTTCCGATCCAGCCCTCAACTTTCTCCTCGTCAAAACCGAGTATGAGCAGGGCTTCTTTCCTGAGGCGTTTAATCGCCTGTACCAATTTATTAAAAATTATCATGGATCCAAAGAGACCATTGACGCTGCTGAGCTGATTTTAGACTATTACAATACCCGATCGGATTACAAGGCACTTCAGGATTCTGCCGGCCGACTCTTAGGAATGCACTTAGAAAGTGTATCTGCAAAAAACAGAAATTCACCTAATTCTATTCAATTTAAGCAATTTAATGAAAAACTCCAGAAAATAAAAAAATCAGCCTACAGCAAGTTACTTCAAGAAAAAATCAAAGAAACGAGTGGTTATGACGAGTTTTCACAAGGAAAAAGCTACTTAGAGGTCGCCCTTCATTCGGGGAACGTCCAACTCCAAAACGCAGTTCTCAGAGAAGCTCTCGTCAAAAGTAAAAGGGAACGAGACTTTGAGACCTTCCTAAAAACAGCCTCAATTATGGCTACCAAGGAGCGAGACCCAAGCAAGAAAATTGAAATCATTCGATCCATTGCTCGGGAGCAAATCCGAGTGACACAGTTTTACGCTGGAATGGCCACCCTGGCTAAAATCTACCAAAACTCCACCTTAAGTTTGTCGAACCGCCAGGAGGCTTTCGACGAAGCCAATGGAATACTGCTTATTCTCAGAGATTTTGACTCAATATTGGAAGCTAAAAATAACCCACTCTGGAAATCTCGAGGGAGCGCCACTCGCAACCGTTTAAAAACCCAACTCATAGATCTGATGGATTCACCTACACCAGTCAAACCAGAACTTTCCAGACTCCTTTTAACACAAACAGAGGCACCCGACCCGGAGAGTTTACTTTCACTCTACAAAGCTCGCTACAAACTGGAAGATGCTATGAACCAAGAAGTTTCCCTATCCATCACTCGAATTTGCGCCCGAGGCAACAAACTGCCTGCCTGTGCCTGGAGAAGCTTAGAAAAAATGGATGGAAGGCTTGACCCATCCAGCCCCCAAGCATTCGAAAAAGGACTCCAATCAGCTCCCCATAACTTAGGGGGAGTGCAAGGTCAAGCGGCCCAATTCGAAGCCCTTTCAACTGCCCTTAAGGACCTCCAAGGAAGTGGTGACCTGAATCTAGAAATCTCCGTCATCATTCGGTTGACGGAACTCTATCGATCCTTCGCGGGATTCCTTGAAAAGACTGCCCAGAGTAACGCTGAGCTTAAAATCGTGCTTCTGCAAAAAGCTCAAGAAACTCGTTCCACTGCTCAGTCTTATGCATCTCAATGCAGCTCCATCGCTGATCGAAGCACAGACGTCACTCCGGCCGCTCGGTATTGCAGTCAAACCCAAAGGCCACCTTTTAGAAAACTCATCGAAGAGAATCTCATTCAGCTTCCAACTCCTTCAAGATCAGACCCACATGGAGGGTCCATTGAAGAAAAGGAAAGAGAACTTTTTGGAGCAAAAGAAGACGCAGATTCGATTCAACTCAATCTAGCTAAGTTCTACTTAGAACGGCGAGAATTCTCTCAGGCAGCTGCTGCTGCCTCCTTTGGACTATCGAGCTACCCGTCACTCACACCAGAATTCCATGCGGTCTTAGGATGTAGTCTTCTACCGCTGGGATTCTACTCAGAAGCTGCCTTTCATTTACGATCATCGACAGATGGAGACCCACTAAAACTTCGCTGCAACGCTCAGCTCACCCAGATGAAGGGTAGGATCTAGAGAGATGAAATGGAGACTACTCTGCGGAATCGCATTGGGTTTGACTGCATATTTAGCTATTTTTCAGGTTCAAGTGAGTTGGGGAAGCGAAAGTTTTCAGCAGCAATATCCCAATATCCAAAAGTATTTATACCATCCTCCGGATTCCGGCGTTTTATTCGGGTTTGGAGTGAGCCCAATCGCAATGATGAGCCAGAAGCCAGACCTTTCCCTCAGCATCTTCCAACTCCATTGGCTAACTCCTCTCATTGACTATCAAATCTTCAATGGTTCGATCGGCTTTACTTACCTCAGCACTAACAGCTCTTATTCCATCAATCATTTTACATTCACAACCAGCATCCAATTGCGCTTAAGTAAAAACATCAGCTTCGGGCCTCTCATCGGCCTAGAATTCATCAATTTCCCAGCCGTCACAGCAGTAACCTTGAAAAGTGGATTCAAAACTCCTAACCAACCCCTGTCAACTCAAGGGGCAATTTTCGGCGCAGTGATGAGCGAGACGTTTGAGCTCTCTCAGGTCACTCAGCTGAGAATCAGCCAAATCACCTACAAGCAAAACTACTCGACTCAGTATGACTCTTCGGGCTGGCAATACCTGTATGACAATAACACCCTTAACCTAGACCCATCCGCGATTGCCTCTGGCATGGTTTACCAACTAGAATTTAGTTTTCTCTATTAATATTTTACTCTAGAAAATTTATCTCTATAATCTGTTCTCACATTTGCAAACTTAAGTTTGTCTTTTTCACTCTTCAAAACCAATTGCATCGAAATATTTCTAGACTGGCCAAAAACTCGAAGCGGCTTTTGAACCTCATGAGATCCACCCATTGCAGAGGCCCAAGCGCCCGGTAGATCCCTGCAAAAAAAACTCAAAAAATAAATGAATGCCCATAATTTTTTCATAATTATTTAAAATCCGTATTGTCAAAAGACAAGTTGAGAGAAGTTCCAGCTAAATTTTTCTCTGCCACCTGAAGAGTGGGCTGATTATCTATGACTGACTTATTTTCAACAACATAGATCTTGATTCGATTTGAAGCCCCAGAAACAGCTACAGACTTGACGGTCATTTGGTAACAATCCTGACCGTCAAGGCTACCGGGCACGTCCCCTAAAGCAGGTTGAAGGTCTGTTTCCCGCGTCCGGTAGTTAGAAACCTGAGCTTGAACAAACGTAGGGAGACCGAGCTTCATCTTACTATAGTTAGAAACCCCATCTCCAAGAGGATTTGCCTGAGCCAAATTCAGTGGAGATGAGCTACTAGAACCGGACAAAGGAGCTAAAGACAAAAGATTCTTGAAAGCAAAAAAATCAGGAATAAAATTATTCGGAGTGCTAAAGTTATTTAGATCAGAGTTCAATAGAAACTCTTCGCAATCATTGAGTCCGTCACGATCAGTATCTAGATAAGTAATCACGTTACTCGAATCCACTACTGGTGCAAATCCAGAACATACCGAGTAGGCATTTCTACTAGCCTGAGCGCATGTAGCACCTGTACAGGGCTGACCCGTCAGACGATATTCAACGAGATCTGAGACTCCATTTCCATCAGAATCTTTTAAAAATGGATTAGAACCCAGTTGAGTTTCAATTAGATCCGGAAGTCCATCCGAGTCGGAGTCCACCATCAATTTTCCATCATCCCACCAGACGAGGTTTTCGTTTTCAACAAAAACATCCATCAACTTGGACTTCAGTTGAATTGTTGGAGGATTTAATTGTTGATAGGTATCTCCTTGTCCAGCCCCAAATTGAAAGTAGCCTCCATTATTTCCAACCACACTCATCTGCTGAAGGAGGGTTTGAACCTCAATAATTTGCTCCGAATTAAAATAGTAAGCCGTATTAAAAACGACAGAGCTAACATAAGGCTGATAATTCGGATCCACAGGAATCCCCGTAATCAGCCCAACAGCTCCGAGCGGAGACGATTCAGACTGAGCTCCCCCTTTATTGTCCGGGATGATCGGCATGCCGCCACTGATAAATACAATTTGGTACGAAATCTTGGCTGGAGAATGGACATTCGTAGAAAAACTTCTTGAATAAGACTTAATATCGCCAGTAATCACATTATAAGCAGACGTCAACGCTCCCAGATAGCTCGTAAATCCAGTCCCAGCTGGAATGGGGGACGGCGAAGACCTCGTTCCCGACCCCTGCCAATCTTGATTGAGCACCTTCATAAAATCGGAAACATCACTCATGAACCCACTTTTAATGAGGCCAAGAGGAAGACCCGCAATTGTATCAAAATCTATGAGACTATAATAAGTCTGGACAACTGGACTTGGAGGTAAGCTTTGCACCCCCTCAATGAATTGTACAATAGGCCCATATCTCTTGGCTCCATTTGGATCTACCTGGTTCTGATCCGGGGGTTCCACAGGTGTGGTCGAAAAATTATAGGCAGATTTGTCGATGATAAAAAGATATTTAATGATTTGAGGCTTCGTCGTGGGTACAGTCGTACAAAAACCAGCTTGAATGGTGGCATACCGAATTGGATCAGAATTAACTGGAACTGGGGTGAGTAGACCCAATGGATTATTCGTGCAACTCATGATCAGCAGAATTCCGACGAATGGAGTTTTTCTCATTGAAATACCACCGCCTGATTAGTGAGCAATGCTGGAGGATTGCCCCAATAGTTGGCTTTCAATGTTTTTCCATTACTCCCCGCACTTAGAATCGAGTAGCCTGTAGCTAGAAAAAGCTGATTGTTGGAAGGATTTGTCTCAACAATATAAATTGCGATAAAATTATCCTGACCTACATTTAGGCTACTATTTAGACTATTACTCAAAATAGACACGTTTCCTATGCTAAAAGTATAGGAACCATCCTGACTTTGTTGGGTCGTGTATTGATAGGCTAGATCTTTATTTATTTTTGAGGTTCCATTTTCATTCACAGGAATGTGCCGCTTACATTTGAGAAAATTAGAAATCGCATCGCTTGACGTACTTAACCCCGCATCAAGCGAATTCTTCGGATTTAACCCACATTGGAGTTCAAGGTAATCAGGAATGCCATCCCCATCGTTATCAAATTTATTTGGATCTAATTGAAGATTCAATTTCTCACAATCCCTCAATCCTATGATTTCAGTAGGTGCATTCAAAACCCTAGCATCACTATAAGTGAAGACATCCCCCGTACTACTTTGAGTCAGAGCATACGGACAACTCATGAAAGTCTGAAAAATTTTAGTAATCCCCGCCAAATAAATAAACAGGTCGCTAAGCCCCGAAGCATTTGATATCGCACTATTTGCACTGAAATCATAATCACTCAAATGGGCCGCCTTAAATGAATCTGACAGACTATCTCTGGACGTGCTGTAGTAAAGCCGGCCCTGGGAAGCCACAACCGAGAAATTTGAAACAAAAATTTCCTTAAAAACATGCCCCGTTGCCGGAACATAATTGATTATTTGAAGGTTAACAAAAGCCCGCGCAGGAACCAGAGTTTCCTGCGTCAAGGCCACCAAAGGTGGGAGTTTTTGACACCCCTGCCCCCCAAGAGCTAATGCGAGAATCCAATAAGAGTTCTTGAATTTCATGGCCACATCTTCCAAGTACTCTGAGCTTGTTCAGTAGGGTCGTTCCAATCGTTAAAATTAAGGACTAAAGAAGTACCTGAAAACTGCTTCATCCCGATTTTATAGACTAAATTCCCTTGAGAATTTTTAAGAAGCACTTCGACCCGAATGTGATTATTGAGCCCTATCACAGGAAGATGATGCACAGTCAGCTGATAACAGTCCTGACTCGTCGACGTACTTGTTTGCACCAATTGATAGGTGGACGGCTGCGGATGAAGAATTTGACCATAAGGATAATTGACGGGAAGAGACAACTTGACCTTGTTATAGAGATTGTACCCATCAGCATCATTCAGGGTGCTGGCTGCCGCAGCGCCTGTCACAAAAGCCAGGCCACTTTTAAACTCCAGCCAATCCGATATCAAATCCCCATTAGAATCTGGACTGTTAAAACCCCCTAGATTGTTTAACAGGATTTTCTCACAGTCATTGAGACCATCAGGGGTCGTATGCTTAAATTGAATCGCACTACCGACAGAGCTGAGAGTCACCCCAAAACAGGCCCCTGAAATATATGAATTAGCCCCACCCGAGGTGCAGTTGCCTGAAGGATCGAGCGCCTTACAAGGCTTTCCGTTATTTAGATAATATTCGACAAAATCTGAGACTCCATTCCCATCTGAATCAATACTCAGCGGGTCAGAGCCAAGATAATTTTCTACAAGATCGGGCAAACCATCCATGTCGCTGTCCAATAGAGGTAATCCCAGGGGAACGCTCGGGATCGAATTACCAGACCAAAAGGCAATGTTCGAATTAGTCACAAAAACATCCGCTAGGGTTTCTTTCAAAAGCTTAGAAGGCGGAGCAAATTGATTGAAATCAATAGGAATCCCTGATTGGGCTGAGTAGGCAACCCCTCTTCCAGTCTGCGCCATATTCTGAAGCAAAGTCTCCCCGGTTCCATCTTTATTGTCGGCAGCATAGTAATAAACAGTATATAGATTGATACTTTCAACATAAAGTTGATTCAATAATTTAAGATTAATAATACTAGAGACATTATTCAGAAGTCCGCCCGAAGGCTGAAGGCCAGGATCGGGCTCAGGCGAGCCTGAAGGCAAAGTCCGAGGTATTCCGGTTCCAACAAGGGGGGCTCCATCGCTTTCAAATATAATCACATAAATTGAACTCATCAGAACTCCCGGCGTTCCGATACAATTATTGAGCGGATAAGTAGAACCAGGGGCAGCAGCCGCGCAGTTTTTTGAATTTTGAATATCAGCTGTAATTACAGCTTGAGCTCTGATCAAGGCCCCACTGTAATTAGTCCTTCCAGAATCATTGGGGTTCCCTCCGTTCTTGTCATCAATTAAAATAGGCAAAAATTCTGTAGGACCCACGAAGTTTCCAGAACTCGGAATGGATTTCGCGTTATCGCTAAAGTTGATCAAGGAAAAATAGGAATTTTGAGCAACAGAGGCCCCTGATAAATTTTTAGAATTTGCCAGGGTACTCACAAACGAAAGAAGTGAACCTGGCGTTTTGACATCTCCATAGCGAAAATCCCCATGAAGATCAGTCGCAAACTTCAAACCCACTTGAAGATTTCCTGAAGCATCCCGATCAGGTGTCCCATCTGGATTCATCTTGTTGTTTATAGCATTGCTTCCAGAATGATCTAAAATAACCAGATACTTCACGGAAGACACGCTTCTTTGAGCTACATCCGTACAGAAGTGAACACCCACCCGATGGTGTGGGTGTTCA
>JANNCA010000119.1:0-18271 GCA_031386075.1 Oligoflexia bacterium | reverse complement strand
GTTCAGAAGGTTCTCCTGCGAGGTTCAAAATCAATTAAGTTGATTTGCCAAGAGATAGGAATTTCCACTCCTTCCATTTATGAGTGGAAGAAACAATATGCTATTACAGAGGGTATGAAGAAACCAGATAGACGTCCACAGTCCCATACTAAATAACTTCGAATCCCAGGTTCGTTTGGTCAAAAACCCTTTATTAGAATAGGAAAACTCAGTATGTTGCATAAAGTCATACTCACAGAAATCAATCTCAGCAATTATCTTAGAATTCGAGAAGCTGCCGCCATCCTTGGTGTGCACCCCGATACTCTTCGTCGGTGGGAAAATCTCGGGAAGGTAGTGACTTATCGCCATCCAGTGAATCGTTACCGACTGTAACGCAAAGAAGAACTCGACAGACTTTTAAAGGAGGTCCAAAGCCCATGAAGAAGGCGGTGCTCTATGCTCGCGTTTCGAGCAAAGAACAAGAGAGGGAGGGATTTTCAATCCCTGCCCAACTGACACTTCTTCGTGAATATGCCATTAAGAATGATCTCAAAATTGTAAGTGAGTTTGTCGAAGCGGAAACTGCAAAAAAAGCTGGGCGCACCCAATTCAACATCATGCTCATCTATCTCAAAAACAATGCAGATGTGCATGACCTACTCGTTGAGAAGACCGACAGACTTTATCGAAATTTCAAAGACTATACACAACTTGATGTTGAACAATTGAGCTTGAGTGTCCATCTCGTCAAAGAAGGAGAAATACTTTCAAAAGACTCCCGATCGCATCAGAAATTTATTCACGGAATAAAGGTGCTGATGGCCAAAAATACAATCGATAACTTATCGGAAGAAGTCCGCAAAGGACAAAAGGAAAAGGCTGAACAAGGAATCTGGCCAAGTGCAGCGCCGATTGGATACCGAAACCGCCTCGAAGATCACACAATAGAACCTGACCCTTCTCGAAGCCGTTATATTGTACGAGCTTTTGAAATGATGGCAGGACGCCAGCACAGTCTCGCTATGATCGCCCAATAATTAAATGACGCTGGCGCCAGAACTACACGCAAAAACTCAAAACTCTCAAAGAGTCATGTTCAGGAAATTCTAACTCGAGAAACCTATTACGGCCAGTTTTGCTGGAATGGAAAAATATACGATGGTAAGCACACACCACTGATCAGCAAGGACCTCCTTGATCGTGCGCAAGAAGCCATGGGTAAACGTCAGAGACCAAAATTGCTAAGGCGTGACAGCACCTACGCTGGACTCCTCACCTGCGGTCACTGTGGTTGTGCAATCACTGCTGATCATAAATCCAAGAAAAGTGGAAAGCATTACACCTACTACCGTTGTACCAACGGCAAACGAAACTGCGGTTCGGTTATTTACCTAAGAGAAGAAAAACTCAACGAAGCATTCGCCGATGCTCTTAAGCAGATCCAAATCACACCTGAGGCCGTAGACCTCACCCGTACTGCTCTTTTGGAAAGTGCCAAACTCGAACGTGAGTTTCATGAACAAGCCACCAAGAATCTAAATCTTGAAATAGCGAGACTGCAGAGTCGAATCGAACGCTGCTACGTCGATCATGTCGATGGCAAGATCTCAAGTGATGAAGGGGAGGCACGCACAGCGCTCTGGAAGGCCGAACAGACTGACCTACGCTTCAAACTCACGGCTCACGATCGAGCCGATCTAAAATACATTCAGGAAGGGGTAAAACTGCTCGAACTCGCCTCAAGAGCACATCAACTTTTCATCACGAGCATGACTCCAGCGGAAAAACGCGAAATCGTAAATTTAGTGCTATCGAACCCACGGATAGAAGATGGAAGTGTGCGATATGAAATGAAAGTGCCGTTTAGCTTGATGCTAAACGGCACTGATTCTAAGAATTGGCTGGGGAACCAGGATTCGAACCTAGATAGCCAGAGTCAGAGTCTGGAGTCCTACCGTTGGACGATTCCCCAATATTTAGATTTTTGCTAGTTAACCTATTCCATTCCATCATGTCTAGTAGAAACCATTTTAACAAAAACACCAGCCTAAGAGAACTCCTTTCGGGGCTGATGTAAGTTCTGGGTCGGAACCTATTGAGACAAAGATCCCTGCTTCCGGAGTCAACAGGTCACAATCCAAAAGTTACAGCGCTTCAATTTTTTGAAGTCGAGATTCAACCACATCCCAAGGCATGAGAGCCATGAGTTCAAAAAGACCTGCGCTCACCAATCGCCCAGTGACCACTAATCTCATGGGTTGCGCCAAATCCCCGAGCTTCACTCCATGCTGCTCACCTACCTGGCGTAAAAAAGCATCCACTTCAGTGTGGGACATTCCACTATCTCCCAACGAAGGAAAGTCACCCCAAACCCCATCCTGTCCAGTTCTTAAAACTCGAGGGGAATCGGCGATTTTTTTGCCCAATTTTTGTAGAATCCAACTCACTGCAGTTTTGGTTATAGCTTTCAGCTGAGGGTCCTTCTCCCACTTTAAACCCTGAGTCGAAACCTCTACAGGGCCTGGAGTACAGAGAGGGACAAGCTGTTCTGCCATCTCCTTCATCAGCTTGACCTTGGGTTGAATTAACCGGATCATTCCGAGACCTATCTTTGTCTGAGCCCGCTCAAGCGCAGAGGCAGAAAATCGATTCGAATCATCCTCAACCACAACTTGAAGCAGTCGCTCGGGGGTAGCCAACCGAATCTGAGCCCCGTTGAGCCAAAGAAGCTTTTCAAGATTGAATACCGCAGAACTCTTTTGAACATGGTCAAAAGAAAAAAATTGAATCATTTCTTGTATCGTAAAAACTTCTTGGTCCCCATGACTCCACCCCAGACGGGCCAAAAAATTCAAAAGAGCTTCGGGCAAATACCCATCCGCTCGATAAGCATTAGCAGAAACGGCACCATGCCGTTTGGATAATTTCTTTTTATCTGCACCTAAAATCATAGGCAAATGTGCAAAAAGGGGAAGTGCGTAATCTAAAAACCGGTAGAGATGAATCTGCTTGGGAGTGTTATTAATATGATCATCGCCCCTCAAAACATGACTGATTCTAGAATCGCCATCATCTACGACTACAGAAAGATTATAGGTTGGCGCCCCATTGGATCGGACGAGAACAAAATCATCCAGATCTACATTTTCGAATCGAATTTTTCCCCGAATCATGTCTTCAAACTCAACTCCACCATCGAGAGGAATTTTCGCCCGAATGACAAAGGGCTGGTCTAATGGAACATCTTTCCGATCGCGGCAACGACGATCATATTGTGGCTTTTTACCTTCCTGAATGGCTTTTTCTCGCATGATCTCTACATCTGCCTCGGTGCAGGTGCACGCATACGCATGTCCCCGCGCAATGAGATCATTTGCCTTTTGTCGGTAAATATCCAATCGTTGGCTTTGATAGATAGGGTCTTCATCCCAAGTGAGTCCCAGCCACTTCAGTGACGCCAAAATATCTTGAGTGAATTTCCCCTCTGAACGTTCAAGATCCGTGTCTTCAATTCTTAAAAGAAATTGTCCCTTCTGTTGACGTGCAAAAAGCCAATTAAAAAGAGCGGCACGAACTCCCCCAATATGAAGGAATCCAGTAGGGGAGGGCGCGAAACGAACTCGAACGGGGCAGTCTGAACTGTTAAAATTTGAACGGGTAAAATCTGACATGAGTTTCTTTTTATAGATGAACCGAGACTAGGTCAACCTATGGATGGAAGACACTCGAGACAGAAGGCGGATTCTCCAATTTATGGGCCTCGAGATAGCGAACAATCGAACGCCGATCCCTTTCATTTAATGATACAATAAAAGACCCGCGAGGATGGCGTTGAGAACTCAGTGATCGAACAGCCTGATCACCCTTCATTTTAGAAAATGAAGCTAAGGAGCCCAGCGACTCCCATGAGGACGGAGCGGATTGCCTTAATCCATGACAGCAGACGCAGTTTTGAACAAAAATCTTTTCCCCCCGAATGGCCGACGGATCCGTTCTACGCTTGAGAAAAAAAGAACTGAACCGGTCCTGATAACTCGTCAACTCAACTCGGGTCACATCTGAAATATAGAAGCTTTCGAGCGGCAATTCTTCAGTCAAAATTTTTGGCTTAGAACTCCAAGGCACAACCGAGTGAAGTAATGCTGTACTCTGAGTCCCATTTTCACCTTGAGGCCCACCCTCTTCAGACTGAGCTACGGGCAATGCCAACATAAGAGGATACTTGCCTATCAGAGCCCTAGGAATAAACGCAGTCTGCCCGGATCGACTTTTTAATAACACCAAATCGACTTGGGCGCGCCGTTCAACAGGTAAATTTTCGAGCGCTAAATCCAAGAGATAAGATAAAAGGACTCCTTCCCAATGAACCCATCTCCCCGTTTCAGGATCTTTTTCTCGAGCCATAACCCGCTTCAATCGCATGAGGTCAGACAGAGTCCATGCCGTCAACTCCTGCTGCATCCCAGAACCGGTCCAAATAGCCCTGAGCCCTCCAGAAGATGAGCGGGCTTCTAGAGTTCGAGCCAATGAATCAGAAATGGAACCAGACCTGACCTCCTGGACACCCCAAACGAACGATAAAATCATCCCTAGTAGAGTTGCCTGAACAGACAATTGAAACTGACGATTGAACTGACTCACTTCTTTACGCCTCCTGATCTCTCTACCCTAATATACCTGACCCCGCGAAAAGTATATTGGCTTAAAGGTCCTTTTGTGCTACTTACCCTTCATAATAACTCAGGTCACACACCAAGAGTGAGCCAAAAGCCCGCTCTTTTTTGAACTGAGGTTAAGTTAGAAGTCTAACACCCCCGTATATAAAAATGTAAGGTGTTAATAATGTAAGGAATTTCAAATTTATTCAATGGGTAGCTCGATGTCTCACTTGATATCTATAAACCAGCCTTATGATCAACTGATACAGCTGATCTCACCTTGGGTTGCGCCTTTAGGGTACAGGATTATCCACCTTGAAGTTCAAACACATCGACAAAAAATCCTACGAATTTATATTGATCACTTAGAAAACTCCCTGGGTTTAGGCATTGGAATCGAAGATTGCGTTAAAGTCTCCAAAGCATTAGACGAACGATTGGATCAGGAAGCCGAAGTTCAAGCCTTGCTTCCTGGCACCTACGAACTTGAAGTCTCATCCCCCGGCGTAGACCGTCCTCTTAGAACCCCTTTAGATTTTCAAAGATTTGCAAGTCATTCGGTACGAATTCATGTATTCCGTCCTCTGACTCAAGAAGAAATAGAAAACACATCCTATCAACAAAAGAACCCTAGACAAAAAAATTTTTCAGGTACTTTGCTAGGTCTTCAAAATAACAAAGTTATGTTATCCGTTACCGATGGCGACCCAGCTTCTAAAAGCCAAGGTAAAAAGAGCAAAGCACTTAAAAATGCTGAACTCACTACAAACAGCGTGGAAGGATTACAAGTAGCAATACCCCTTCCCCTCATATCCAAAGCAAATCTCGAACCTCAATTTGATTTCGAGGAGAGCACGAAAGAGAGTCATGAGTTATGAATCCGTCTGAACTCAGCAGAGTAATAGAAGCGGTTGGAAAAGATCGCGGCATTAAAAAAGAAATTATCATCAGCGCCCTTGAACAGGCTGTTTTAATGGCTGCTCAAAAGAAGTTTGGTCCAACTGCCGTTCTAGAGGCCCATTACAATAATGACTCCGGAGAAATCGATCTCTTCCAGTTTAAAAAAGTGGTCGAGAGCGAACCCGAGATGCTCGACGAAGCGGAAGAGATCGAACTGAATGAAGCCCGTAAGCTAGATACAGAAGCTGTCATTGGAGACGAGCTTGGAATTAAAGTTGAAGGCGCTGGATTTGGTCGAATCGACGCTCAAACTGCAAAACAGGTGATTTTTCAAAAGGTCCGTGATGCAGAACGAGAAATTATTTACAATGAATACATTCATCGGAAGGGTGAGATCATCACCGGAATTGCTCGAAGAATAGAGCGTGGAAATCTGGTGATCGATCTTGGAAAAACAGATGCTCTATTGCCCCGAACTGAGATCATTCCAAATGAACAATTTAAACCCGGAGATCGAGTACAGGCCTATCTTTCTGATGTGACCCTCACTGCTCGAGGACCTCAGCTCTATTTGACGCGCACTTCTCCTAAATATCTCATGAAGCTTTTTGAAGTTGAAGTCCCAGAGATTCGCGAAGGAATTGTAGAAATTAAACTCTGCTCTCGTGAACCCGGTGCTCGATCAAAGATCTCTGTCACCTCGAAGGATCGTGATGTGGATCCTGTCGGAGCCTGTGTAGGAATGAAGGGGATTCGGGTCCAAAATGTCATCCAGGAACTTAAGGGTGAAAAAATTGATATCATCCCCTGGTCAGACAACCCAGTCATTTTTGTCAGATCGGCTCTTGCGCCTGCTGAAATTTCTTCAGTCAGAATGGACGAGAGAAACCGAACGATGGAAATTATGGTAGAAGACGACCAACTTTCCTTAGCTATAGGGCGAAAAGGACAAAACGTTCGACTCGCTGCCCAGCTCACAGGCTGGAGGCTCGATATTATTTCAAAAACTAAGCTTCAAAAACGAACTGCAGAAGCAACTTTCAACTTACAGCACATTGAAGGTATCAATGAAACTATGGCGCAAGCTATCTATCAAGCAGGATACCTGAATGTTCGACAAGTTGCGGAAGCAGCAATAGAAGGTTTGCAAAAGATCCCTGGCTACGACTCTGCAGAACAGGCCAATGGCCTGAAAGAGCGCGCGGCGATGGTTGTGGAAAAAGCGGGTGATATGCTTTCAGTGGGAGCACCTCAAGATGACGGTAAAGGGTCATTCACCGCTCAGCCCGTAACTGTCAAAGATGCAAAAACTCTTGCAGAAGAACGCCTACGCGAGATGATGCGCCAGGTTGGCTCATCCTCAGATCAAGCAAACGATAATAAAGGAACGTCGGATGCCTGAATTTGGATGGATTGAGGGAGATAAGCGAATGTCTGAGCAAGAAATGGTTAAAGTTTATGAGCTTGCTAAAGAGCTAGGAATCGATTCCATCTCTTTACTCGATAAGCTGAAGAGCTTAAATATTAAAGTGAAGAACCATATGAGTGAGCTTCGTACTGAGGAAGCCCAACTCGCTCGAAGTTCCCTTCGAAAAGGTTCTGAAGCTGATAAATTAAAGAAAGCTGCAGCGAAAACTCGGAAAAAAGGGGACGGTGCCAGTACTTCTGGACAATCCACCCCGGATGCATCTCCAGAAAAGAGATCTGCCTCTCCGATTATTCGTCGGCGTATTAAGGCAGACGGAGGCATTGAACCTCCTGCGAATGTCATTGCAACGGGACGACATAGAACTCCCTCTTCTGACCTTGCCCCTCTTCACCCGACCCATGAGCCGACTCATGAGATGGATGCTGAGCCCACTTCAAGTCCAGCAGAAATAGAAGAAACAGCTCAGTCACTGACTCCTGAAGAATCAACTCAAGAGCCTACGTCTATCCTTCATGAAGACGCGCAAGAACTTGTTTCTGCTCCGGAATCTTCTGAACCTAGGGTGCCCATGCCTCCTCAGCAGTCGTCCCCTTCTCCCAAACCTTCCTTGACCGTTCCCCCTGTTCCCACTGAGGCCATTAAAACTCCCTCTCTGACGATGGGCGTCGGTCCAGCACCTGCTAGCATCAAGCCAGATGGTATTAAAATGGATACAATCGCCTCACCTCCCGTATCAACACCTCCTTCAAAGCCAGTTCGTCCACCGATTGTTCTCACCCCTAGGCCCGTGGCTCCTCGAAGAAGCATTTTAAAAATTGTAGAAGCCACACCTCCGCCTCCACGCCCGATCATTAAACCTGCGCCTGCTGCGGCTGCCCCTGCAAAACCGACCATGAAGGGCACCACAACGACGCAGGACAAGGACGGTTTTCGCATCATTAAAATGACCAAGGAAAACTTGGATCAAATGGTCGAAGAAGAGGCCGCCAAGAAACGTGGCACAGGGAGAGAACAAGAACTCCGCCCTGAGGACATGCGTTTTGCCGACTATCGAAAGAAGGAACTCGTCTTCTTGCCTAAAAAGAAGAAAATTCCTGTGGGCAAAGAAATTAGAAAAACACAAAAAACGGTTGCAAAAGCCCAGAAGCGAATTGTGGATTTCAGTGATTCGATTTCAATACAAAATCTCGCCAATCAACTCAGCGTAAAAGCCAATGACGTGATTCGAAAGTTGATGGGGATGGGGCACATGACCACCATCAATCAGTCTCTTGACTTTGATACTACCTGCTTAGTCGCGGCTGAATATCAATATGAAGTCAAGAACAGCTCTTTTCAAGAGGAAGCATTCCTCGGTAAAGGTAAGTCCGAGGATCTAACTGAGCAACTCAAACATAGACCCCCAGTCGTAACCATTATGGGTCACGTCGATCATGGGAAAACCACCTTGCTCGATTCGATCCGTGAGGCCAACGTCGCAGGCGGAGAAGCCGGCGGAATTACCCAGCATATTGGTGCTTATACTGTAGAGAAGAACGGCAAGCTCATCACCTTTATTGATACACCCGGTCATGAAGCATTCACGGTCATGCGTGCTCGCGGCGCAAATGTGACTGACATCGTGGTTTTGGTGGTCTCTGCAGATGATGGCGTCATGCCTCAAACTCGTGAGGCTCTTAGTCACGCTCAGGCAGCAAAAGTTCCCGTCATTGTTGCGATCAATAAGATCGATAAGCCTGGAGCTAATCCCGAAAAGATCAAGCAAGCTCTGGCTGAACTCAATCTTCTCGCTGAAGATTGGGGTGGTGACACAATCTTTGTCCCTGTTTCTGCACTTAAAAAGACAAACTTAGACAAACTTCTGGATTCCATCCTCTTGCAAGCTGAAATCTTAGATCTAAAAGCGAACCCAGATGTTCGTGCTAGCGGAACGGTCTTAGAAGCTCGACTCGAAAAGGGCCGAGGAGCTGTCGTAAGTGTATTGATCAATCGCGGTACGATCAACATCGGTGATCCCATCGTTGCTGGCTGCTTCTCAGGTAAAGTAAAAGCCATGTCAGACTACAAGAGTAAAATTGTAAAGACTGCGGGCCCAGGGATTGCGGTTGAGATTCTAGGATTCGAAGGCGTGCCCAATGCGAGTGAGGCCTTCAACGTCGCTGAAAGCGAAGCGGACGCGAGAGTTCTCGTTCAGAATCGAATTGATAAACTGAGAGCTAAGACTCCAGGCGCTCAAGGTAAAGTGAGTCTCGAAGATCTCTTTTCCAAAATACAGGCAGGCAACGTCAAGGAGCTGAACGTGATCCTCAAGGCTGACGCCTATGGGTCTGTTGAGGCCATTCGAGAAAGCTTAGTTAAACTTTCTACTGAAAAAGTAAAAGTGAAACCTATTTTGGCTGCTCCAGGAGGCATCACCGAAAGTGACGTTCTTCTAGCCAGTGCCTCTCGCGCAATTATTATTGGCTTCAATGTTCGTCCCGAAACCAAAGCTCGTCAAATTGCCGAATCTGAACAAATTGAAGTCAAGTGCTATGCTGTCATTTATGAACTCTTAGATGATGTCAAAAAAGCCATGGCTGGCCTTCTTGATAAGAAAAAGGTCGAGAAATTTCTGGGTCGAGCGGAAGTTCGTCAGATTTTCTCAGTGCCTAAGATCGGAACCATTGCAGGATGTTCTGTTATTGATGGAAAACTTCTGCGTGGGGCGAATGTTCGGTTACTTCGCGAGAGTCGAATTCTATTTGAGGGTAAGATGTCATCCCTCAGACGCTTCAAAGATGACACGAAGGAAGTGGCCACCGGATTTGAGTGTGGTATTGGCATCGAAAATTATAATGACCTCAAATTAGGCGATATTATTGAGGCATTCCAGATTGAACTCGTGACACCCGAGTTGACCGGATAGTGAGTACCCATGCAAATAACCCGTAGAATGAGACTGCAATCAGTCATTCAAGATGAGCTATCCCAACTCATCCCCCGAGAAGTGAAGGATCCTAGGATTCCCTCCATTACGATCACCGCAGTTGAGGTGACTCAGGATGGGAGCCAGGCCACCCTTTTCATCACCATCTTGGGTGGTGCCCAAGGGGGGCATAATGGGGTAGCACCCCTCACTGAACCCGAAGCAAAGCTACGCATGCAAAACTGCATCAGTGGATTGGCCTCGGCTTCAGGATTTATGAGGCGTCATTTGGCCCGAATCCTTAAGGTCAGATATATTCCGACGTTAATTTTTCGTGAAGACAAAGGCTTCGAGAATGCAATTCGTGTTCAAGAGCTTTTAAGCCAGATTTCTACTGCTCAGCCTTCATGAACGGTGCATTACTCATTAATAAACACGAAGGAGTGAGCTCCTTTGGAATGATTGAACTCCTGCAACGACAATGGATGGAGACAAGCGGTTGTAAAAAGCGCGATGTCCCCAAAATGGGTCACGGCGGAACGCTGGATCCATTTGCAACAGGTTTGCTTTTAGTCTTGGTAGGGCGAGCAGTCAAACTGGCCCGCTATTTTCTTGGCGCTCATAAGGTTTACGAAGGGGTCATCCGTTTTGGTGAAACGACTGTGCCCGGAGATCCTACCGAAGCTATTTCAGAAACTTCCCTGATTATCCCGGAGTCCCTATGCGCCATTCAGGCGATGGCTCAAAAAATGACTGCTCAACCTTACCTTCAAACCCCTCCCATGCATTCGGCAAAAAAAAAGAACGGGAAGCCCCTGTATGAACTGGCACGAGCGGGGATCGAGGTCGAGCGGGATGCTAAACTGTGTCACTTGTACGATCTACAGTTTTTAGATTATTCTCCTCCGAAAAGTCGCTTTAGGGTCAAATGTAGCTCAGGGACTTATATTCGAACATTGACACAAGATTTTGCTCGTCTTTTCGGCTCGGTTGCACTTCTAGAAAATCTCAACCGAACTTCTTCCGGAGTTTTTGGAATAGAAAAAGCCTGGAGTACCGAAAGAATTTTCGAAGCTTCCAAGAGTGGAAAGCGTTGGGATGAACTGAACTGTTGGATCCCTTTTGATGAACTTTTAGGTGGCTACAGCCGCGCTCAAGCGAGCCCTGAGGAACGACTGTGTCTATCTCAAGGTAAACAAGCCGTCCTCTTGAATATTTTGAGGAGCACAGCTTCTCCAGATCAAAAATCAACAGAAGAAGGCGATTGTGTTGCTATTTACAGTGAAAAGTCACTTGTCGCCATCGCTCGTAAGGAGCAAGGAGTTTGGGGTATCGAACGAGTATTTAACTAAAGGAGTTGACCTCTGATGAAGTCACCCTACTCAATTAATCAACAATTTAAAATAAAACTGTGCTATTGTCTTTGATCTGACGGCGTGTGCCCTCGAATGGGTCCCCCAGAAGTGTGATAAAGACAATGACCAAGAAACGAGACTATTTTGCAGACCTTTAATGAACTCCAGTTAAGTCCTTTTCTCATGCGAGCGATTTCTGAACTCGGATATGAAAAACCGAGCCCAATCCAAGCAGAGACCCTTCCGATTCTTTTGGGAGCCCCAACTGACTTCCTAGGCTTAGCGGCCACAGGAACAGGCAAGACAGCAGCCTTCGGCATTCCATTACTAGAAAAAATGAATCCTGCCCTCAAGAAGGTTCAAGCCCTCATCATCTGCCCCACCCGAGAACTTGCTCTCCAGGTTTCTGGACAGATCAACCTCCTCGGTAAATACAAAGGAATCAAGGCACTTCCCGTTTACGGCGGCTCTGACTACAGCGATCAGATTCGAGGACTCAAGTCAGGAGTTTCTGTTGTTGTAGGCACTCCCGGGCGCTTAGTCGACCATATGGAACGAGGAACTCTCCGACTGGACGACCTCCAGATGATTGTTCTGGACGAAGCGGACGAAATGATCTCGATGGGCTTCAAGGAAGATCTAGAAACCATCCTTGGCAGCTCTCCCAGAGAATCCAGCAACGTTTGGCTTTTTTCCGCTACGATGAGTTCAGAAGTCAGAAAAGTCGCAGACGAATATTTGAGAAGTCCACAGCAGGTTCAAGTCAACCGCACTGAGATGGTCCCCAAGACCATTGAACAAATTTACTATATGACTCATGAAGGAAATAAGCCTGAAATTCTGTGCAAACTTGTCGATGCAGCGGACGATTTCTATGGCCTTGTTTTCTGTCAGACCAAAGCATTGGTCACAGATCTCACCCAGTATTTGATGACTCGCCGATATCAGGTCGATTGTCTCCACGGGGATAAGGACCAAAACGCACGCGAGAGAACAATGCAGGCATTTCGAGACAGAAAGGTCACCCTACTCATCTGTACGGATGTGGCTTCCCGCGGACTGGATGTCAAAGACGTCACCCACGTCATCAACTACTCCCTCCCTCGTGAACTCGACAATTATGTTCATCGGATTGGTCGTACCGCTCGAAGTGGGAAGACTGGTTTTGCCATGAGTTTGGTGACACCCAGTCACCGAGTCTTGGTGGGCCGAATTGAGAAAATGACCAAAAGCCGAATGCGTGAAGGTAAAGTCCCGACTCGCCGAGAAATTGGCGCTAAGAAAATTGCCAAAGTTCTGTCGAATTTCGAAGCTCAACAGACTTTTATACGGGCTGTTGAATTGCTCGATCAGCCATGGAAAGACGCTCTCTCTAAAATGACCAGCGAAGAAGTGGCTGGGCGCCTGCTTTCAATGATGTTCCCTGAAGTGTTTGCTGGAAATTTAGACCGAGAGAATTCTAACGAAAATCCTGTTAAATCAATCGTTAAAATCAAGTCTGAAGGTTCATCACATAGTCCCCATGCTCAAAGAAGAGATGGCAGGAGAGATGGACAACGCGGAGATTTTTTCTCCTCTGGCGGACGCCGAGACAGTCGAAATCGGGATGGAAATCGCAGTGCTCCCTCAGGAGGCTTCGGCCGACAGAGCGAACGTCCCCGACGTGAAGAGGGCGCGCGTTCAGGACCTAAGCCTGTCTTCAAGCCTAAACCGCCCGGTGCACGAGATCTAGGCTCGGATTGGAACCGGCCCCTAGCACGATCGTAAGGGTCAGTTCTGGATCGGATTCTGTTGACTCCATCCGGGAATAGGGAACTCAGTTCGCAACAGGATCTGATCCAGAACTTACAAAAGCCCTAAACGGAGCGCCTTCTCATAGAGTTTCTGCTCTCTGAACCTTGAGCGGCGCCATTTTGAGTCCTTTTTTGGTCTTCCACTGAAGAACAACAGTGCTACCGAATTCACCGTTCAACCGACGTTGCATTTCCCAGGTATCCAGATCTCCTGCTGGAACTGAATCGATCGAAGTGATGATCATTCCAGGTCGGAGTCCCGCATCAGAAAGTTTCTGTGCAGGGGATTTACTTTGAATTTCCGAGACGCGAAGCACTCTTTCTCCGGCTTGAAAAACATAAACGAGCTTGAGTCCAGATCGATTCTTTTGCAGTTCGCGTTTGGCCTGATTCGCCCCAAGTGGAACGCCGTTAGAAAACCACAGGCGACCGTGCGGCAAATCGAAGGTGACACTGTCAGAAGGTAAAACCTTCGAAGTCCCACCCTCCACACTCGCAATTCCACTATCGGACGTCCTGATCTCGACCCAGGAACTCCCTGGAGGACCGACAAAATTTTCTCTGGGCCAAATCATCATCTCAGGGGGAGGGCCCCGGCGAAATTCAATCGGATAGAGTCTCAGAAAGTCGTTTCCTAGAACTCCATCACAACAATGACCCACCGTTTCAGGAGGCTCAAAAAAATCCGTTTGTAAAAGTACAAAATCGGTCAGGGGCAAATCAAGTCCCGAAATTTCTACGCCATCGACTCGAGCCTTTCGCCCGAGCTGGCGCTGTTCTTTCCATAAACCCTTCCCAAATACCGAAACTAGGGGAGCACGAGGAACTTCAATCCAAACAGGATAGACCCCCTGATTCTCTAGCCAGGAGGGAGAAATCACGCTTTGATTCACTCGAGAGTCCACTAGAAAACGACCATTCAAGGTCTTCCCAGCTGCCTTCACGCTCAGGCGGATTGAATCAAGCCCATTCCATAAGCGAACGGGTGCACGAGCCAAAATCGAAAGGGAAGAGGGAGTACTCCCCTTCACGGGCTCCATGAGTTCTTTTGAAGGGGGTGCTGTTTTAAGAGTGCCCTTTTTCGAATCGGGATCACATTGCCCGGACGAAAGGGTCTCTTGTAAATAATAGTTCCACTCTTCTTTTCGAGCTCGCTCTGGAGCAGAAGCTCTCCACTCCTCTTCGATCGACCTGAGCCAGCTCGTGAATACTTCTTGTCCCCGAGAAAGGGCGTCCACTTCAGTAGGCGCCTGAATCCGGTCCAAAAGGATGCTGAGCTTCACTTGATTCTCTTTGAGTAAACCTACCCAGACATCTGCAGATTGCATCGCCGCACGTCGACTTCCCTCAGGAGTAGCAAACCAAGAATTCGGCTCACGGATGCACGTAAAATCTAAGGGAGACCGGTACCAGGGACCGGGCCCCCGAATGTATCCCTGCACCAACGCAGAGACTTTGGAGGAAGTCACCCCCCAAAGGGTCGAGGGAATCAAGGACGAGTCCCTCTTGGACACCCGTTTTTCAGTTTTCAAATCGATGAGCTTCGCATGCCTGGCAATCACCCAGCGTTGCAAGTGCGGATTGACCTGACCGGGGTCTAAGTCCCAAATTTTTTCGGTCGTGAGTGGCAAATCCTCTATTTTGGATTCTGCCTGAATGATGACCTTGGGTAAAGGAAGGCGCGCCTCTAGCTGATGGGCAGCGAGAAGTAAAAATACACTTTGAAAAAAAACACTTACAATCGAAACTTTTCTAAGCCTAATTTTTTAGCCCAACCTTTCTCAATACGAACACGGTAAAAGGTACCTTTTTCCAAGTGCCGATTCAATTCTACACTTCCATACTGGTAAAGTTGAGACTCGAGTTTACTTTCACTATAGGGCACTAAAAGCTCTAACAGCTCTAACTGAGCACGAAAATGATCTAAAATCACATCTCTGAGGGATCGCATGTCCCCTGCATTGAGTGCTGAAACTCTAACAGCGCCGGGCGCCAACACGCGAAGCAGATTTTTTGCAGCCGTGTCCTGAACCCGATCCATTTTATTGAGAACCGTCATTCGAGGCTGATTGGCCAGCCCTAACTCTTCGAGAACCTTTTCGGTAACTTCAAATTGTTCTCGAGCCTGGGCATGACTCGCATCGACGACATGAACTAACAAATCTGCCTCTTCCAACTCTTCGAGAGTCGATCGAAAAGACGCAACGAGGGCAGGGGGAAGTCGACTAATAAATCCCACCGTATCAATCGCGACAATGGGAGGATGGCAATGAGGATCCAGGGATCGGACACTGGAATCCAAGGTTGCAAAAAGCTTATTCTCGGCTCTCACTGAACTCTGCGTCAATGCATTAAGAAGAGTCGATTTGCCTGCGTTCGTATAACCAACGAGGGCTACTTTAAGGACATCCTGCCTCCCGGCACGCTGGACTTTTCTCTCCTTCTCGATGGCACTCAATCGTTGGCGAAGTAATGAAATTCTTTGTTTGACGAGTCTGCGGTCCACTTCAATTTGGGTTTCGCCCATTCCCCGGCTTTGAGCCCCCCCGCCCCTTTGCCTTTCAAAATGGGTCCAGAAATGAGTCAGCCGAGGCAATAAGTACTGCAGTCGAGCCAGTGCAACCTGGGTTTTGGACTCTTTCGTTCGAGCATGGCGAGAAAAAATCTCAATAATGACCCCCGGTCGATCCAAGATAGGACGCCCCAGTTCTTTTTCCAAATTTCTAAGTTGATTTGGAGAAAGCTCTACGTCCAGAATAATAGCATGAGCCTGGAAAGCCTCCACCGCCTTTTGAACTTCCTCAATCTTGCCTTTACCGATGAAAGTGGCTGGATTGATCCGCTTCGAGGCAATCAGCACCCTTGCCGCGGGCTTCAATCCCAAGGTGGCTAAAAGCTGTTGGAGTTCATCCAATGAATCGTCTTCCATGCCGACGCAAATGACATGGGGCTCGCTTTCATAGGTCAAAATGGGTAATAAAGAATCAGTTGTTTCCAGCATGAGAGTGAGAGTGAATATGCAGAACGCAACCCTAAACGTCAATGGACAGATTCTAAGATGGGATGAAGCCAAGGTTTCTGTCTTTGATCGAGGCTACCTTTATGGCGACAGTCTCTACGAAGTCATCCGTTCCTACCAGGGCCAACTCTATCTATTAGACGACCATTTAAAACGGCTGGAAAAGTCAGCGGCGCTCTGTAAAATGACGCTCAGCCAGAATCTAGAAGTCTATCGCGATGAGATCTACCGCACCTTTCAACTCTTTAAGACTCAACCTGAAAACTCTAAGTTAGAAGCCTATGTGCGAATCATCTTGAGTCGTGGTATTGGGAAAATTGGCTTTAGCCCCTCTTGCCTCGTATCTCCGACTCAGTACACCCTGATTGTGCAACCCGTCGAAATCCCCAACGAGGAAAAATACAAGAACGGGATTCATCTTCAAGTCTCAGACCGCCTTCGTAACGATCGAAGGGCCCTCGATCCAGCAATGAAATCTGGAAATTACCTCAATAACCTTCTCGCCTATCTAGAAGCAACTTCAGAGCTGCCCCCCCCAAATCATTCTTCACCTCCCGTCACACCCACTCCACCCTTCGAAGACGCCCTGCTTTGTAACGAAGAAGGACACATCACTGAGGGAACTACTTTCAATGTGTTTTATGTCCGACGAGGGATTCTCACCACTCCTCCCTTAGATATAGGGATCTTAGAGGGAATCACCCGTCGCAAGATCCTAGAATTAGCAAAAAATGCTCAGCTCCCCATTCGGGAAGTGCGGTTTCCTCGAGAAAGACTTTATCAAGCCGATGAAGTGTTTATTACCAGTACTCTCAAAGAGGTCCTTCCCGTGACTCGAATCGACTCCATTCAAATAGGAAAAGGGATCCCCGGCCCCTTAACAGTTCAACTCCAAGAAATGTTCCGAACCTCTCTGCCCAGGAAAATAAAATGAAAAAAAACACCTTATCTGGACCCAAATTGATTGAAATGCAAGAAGTCGCCATTCAGGCTGCTCGAGCTGCTGGAAAAATTTTGACTCAATACTTCCAGGGTAAACTCAAAATATCCGAAAAACCGGGTGCGGGCCTCGTCACCAACGCTGACATTGAAGCCCAAAATCAGATCGTAAAAATATTACGAAGAAAATACCCACTCTTCGGTTTCCTCACAGAAGAAGCTCAGCCCGAAGAGGCTAAAAGCCCAGGACGATGGATCATTGACCCCTTAGATGGAACCACGAACTTCGTGCATGGGTTTCCCATGTTTTGTGTGTCCATAGCAGCTGAATGGAACGACGAGATCGTCGTAGGAGTCATCTACCATCCGATCCTTAAAGATTTATATGTAGCAGCACGAGGTCGGGGCACCACCCTCAATGGTCGGAAAATTCGGGTTTCCAAGACTCAGACCATACAAGAATCGCTGCTCACTACCGGATTTGCCTATCGAAAAGATGAGTTTTTACGTTCTGAAATGAATGCCTTCGAAAAACTCAGCGGAAAGTGTCGAGCCATTCGACGCCCGGGAAGTGCTGCCCTTGATTTAGCTTACACGGCCCGTGGAGTTTTTGACGGTTTTTGGGAAAGGAAGCTATCTCCCTGGGATGTAGCTGCAGGCGCCCTGCTCGTAATTGAAGCCGGAGGTCAAGTCACCGATTTTAAAGGGAATCCGTTTCGAGCCGATGCAGGTGAACTCCTAGCCTCAAACTCTCACCTCCATTTACCTTTGCTCAAAGAAGTTTCTACTTAATTTAATTAAACAAAAGTGGTAAATACTAAAAATAGTCGTAAAATAATAGGAAATGACTTCCTGGATTTTTATCCTTTCTAAATTTACTCCTGAAGCCCTGCTCTTTGAAGCTCTGATTCTGCTGATTCTCTTTTGCGGGTACACTGCATTTTGGGTGCTCAGAAAGAGACGATACGGCGCGGTAGATCAATCTATACCGTCAGGGCCAGTCAAATCCTACCTCAACGATCTGATTCTCAATTCAGAACAACTTCGACTTCAACTCTTTGGACTTTTGGCAGCCTCGGATCCTTCCAGTGCCCAACTTTATCGACTGGTTGGACCCAATTCGACGCCTTCCCCAGGAGCTCAAATACCCGGAGTAGGGGAAGGTGCTGAAACAGGAAGTGCTGACTCCTCGCGTGTAACCACGCTAGAAGCTAAAATCATCGAGCAGGTTAAAGCGATTGAAATTCTCACAACAGACAAAGCCCGACTCGAAAAGGAACTGACCGATGGA
>JANNCA010000403.1:0-5468 GCA_031386075.1 Oligoflexia bacterium | reverse complement strand
GCCGAGAATGCGAATAAAGCGATCAATGTCAAAGTAAGTTTCTTCATAAGTGCTCCTCTAGGTACCTTTGGTACGTTAAGTAGTTATGCCCAGTGTCATTTAAGTACGAGGAGAGTAGTAGATTCGTATTGGTTTAATATTTAGCCTAATATCCGCCCTATACCCATGCTGACATCTCAGCCTAACATATTTAGGTGAATCTAGAGTCAGCATGCAAGATTTTTTTATCAAATAAGAAAAAAATCGACATCTAAAAGGAAGTACTGTTGAAGGTTGAAACACTTTGTTGCGAAATACAGCAAATTCAAAATCGAGATTCAAATTTATAAATATGTCGAATGTCGATGTGAGGAAAGCGAACGTGTTTAAGTTTCATAGAAGAGAGCTGCAAAATGAGTTTGGTTTGCCGACTTTTGTCTTGAAACCGGATTTTTTTGACTTCATTGAGAATGAAAGATTCGATTTCTGAAGGGTGAAAGCAAAAGCCTCGAGAAAACTCTAGTCCTACTTTAAACGGAATAATTCTCGATTCAAAAATGTCTCCCCGCGCAAATCCGCGGGTGATTTCGGAGTCAATGACGGTATGGGTTTTGTTTGAAAATAAATCTAAAATGACAAAACCTTTTTTATTCCAAGTAAATCTTTTGAGTCTAAATACAGAGTGAATAGTTGAACAAAAATCACGATAAATGTTTAGTTCTTCGCTAGAAAATCGGTCTTTATTCTTTCTAAAATAATACTTAATTGGAGGAAGATCGACTCCTGGAAGGTCTCTGTCGAAAATGAACCAGTCCATGAATATGCACATTCTTTGTTCAAATTCTGGATCATCTTCATAAACAATGCCTGCTTTATCGAAATACTCCAGTTTTGCATTGTAGACTTCACGATAGTATTCGCCCGTCGTAAATTCTTCGATGATGGGTTCAAGGTATTTTTGGTACATTAATTCAGCCCTTCACCATAGACAATTTTTCCTCCTATCAAAGTATTCATAATAGCTCCTTTAAACTTCCAGCCTAAGAACGGAGAGTTTCGGCTTTTTGACAGGAGATGGTCCTCCGTCAGAGTCCATTCTTGGTTGGGTCGTATCAAAGTCACGTCTGCATCGCTTCCTACTCGGAGTGTACCATAAGGGAGTTTTAGGAGCCGAGCTGGATTCGAGGTCAAGCTTTCGACCCAACGAAGGGGGGAAAGAATACCGCGATGAACGAGGGATAAGGTCAAAGGGACCGCGGTTTGAAGACCAATAATACCATTTGCGGCTTGGTCGAACTCAACGGCTTTGTCCACCAGCCCATGGGGGGCATGATCGGTAGCGATGATTCCTACAAGTCCTTCGGCAACAGCTTTTTGAAGTGCTTCTACATCTCGTTCCGATCGGAGTGGTGGAGCCATTTTAAAGTTAGTTTGATATTCACGAAGATTTTCTTCGGTCAGGGTGAGGTGATGCGGGGATGCTTCGGCAGTAACAGGGAGCCCAGCTTCTTTCGCCCGGCGGAGGTGCTCGAGGGCGACTTCAGTGGAAATATGTGCAATGTGAATGGGCGCACGGGTGAGTCGGCAAAGAGCAATTTCTCGGGCGACCATGATTTCTTCAGCGGCGGCTGGGTTTCCTCGGAGTCCTAGCTCGTTAGAGAGAGCGCTTTCGTTCATGACGCCTTGTCCTACCAGGTTCCAGTCTTCGGCGTGGCTGATGATAGGAATTCCAAAGGCCTTGGCGTAATCCATGGCCTTTCTCATGAGATAAGAGTTCATGACCGGCATGCCATCGTCACTGATTGCCTTGGCTCCTTCGGCAACCATTCCGCCGATTTCAGCGAGTTCTTCACCCTTGAGGCCTTTGCTAACGGCTCCGATCGGGAAGACTCGACACGCGGCGGTTGCTTTTGCTTTCTCTCGAATAAAGGCAGTGACGTAAGAGTTGTCATTGACGGGCTGAGTATTGGCCATACAGGCAACTGTAGTAAATCCTCCGGCCACTGCAGCTCGAGTGCCGCTTTCGATGGTTTCTTTATATTCGAGACCGGGTTCCCGGAGATGAACATGGATATCAAGAAGTCCAGGGAGAACCCAGGCTTCATGGGCAGAAATGACTTGACGGGCGCGAGAGGCTGGGATTTGACCCGGGGCTTCTAGTCCAATAATTTTACCGTCTTCGATCAGGAGGTCTCCGAGGCCGAAATAATTTTGGGAGGGATCGATGATATGTCCACCTTGAATCAAAATGGAATCGGCGTGCAGAAGTTTAGGCATGATGTCCAATTTTCTCAATCCAGTGGGCGAGTCCCACTGGATTGCAAATATGTGAAAGAACGGCCATTCGAATCAGGACTCCGTTGAAAACCTGGTCTAAAATAACCGATCGAGGGCCGTCGGCCACATCGGGGTCAATTTCAACACCCCGATTGATAGGGCCTGGGTGCAGAATAATGGCATTTTTCTTGAGGAGTTGAGCCCGCTCTCGATTGAGACCCCAAACTCGGGCATATTCAGCCACCGACGGAATTTGCATTCTATTTTGGCGCTCCATCTGAATTCGAAGCGCCATCACCACATCTGCTGTCGGCAAAAGGTCTTCGAGGCGATAAGCGTAATCTACTCCTAAAACTTCTGGATGGGGTGGGAGGAGGGTAGGAGGACCACAGACCGCGACTGAAGCACCCATTTTTTTTAAAATATGAATGTTTGATCGCGCAACCCGACTGTGAGCAATGTCACCGAGTATGACAATTCTTTTGCCTTCGAGGGTCCCTAGTTTTTCTTCGATCGTGAATGCATCGAGTAGCCCTTGGGTGGGATGTTCATGAAACCCGTCACCCGCATTAATGATCGGAATTTTAACTGAATGAGCGAGGACTGCCGGGCTTCCAGCCGAGGAGTGTCTCACGACTAAACAGTGGGGACGCATGGCTTCAATGTTTTTCGCCGTGTCAATGAGAGTTTCGCCTTTTTGAATGCTTGAGGCAACGGCTGCGAAGTTGAGCGTGCCGCCCTCTAGTTTTCGAATGGCAAGTTCAAAGGACGTGCGGGTGCGTGTGGAGTTTTCAAAAAACAAATTGACGATAGTTTGTCCCTTGAGAAGGGGGATTGAACCCCCTTCTTTAATTATGGGTGCAAAAGCTCGGGCAGTTGCGAGAAGAAATCGAATTTCATCGGCACTCAAATGAGCAGCGCTAATTAAGTTTTTCATTTTATTGAATCCTCCGAAACATACGGTCCCATAAAATGTGAGGGAAGAAGGAAGACTTTATGTTTGGGCTGTTCGAGTCGGGCGAACCGAGGGATAGCCATATCCATAGAGCTTTGCCCTTTAAAGCCGAAAGGGGGATGATTCCCCATCCCTTTCGGCTCTTTTTTTCGGTCGATGTCCGTAAATCAGCACGAAAGTCACCTAGGACAAAGACCGAGTTTTCTGGAACCTTCTCGGGCCTCGGTGTTTCTAATGGGGAGGAGGAAATCGAAATTTTGTAATGCTCGCCAGAAGAGGTTTTTTCACTGGGGAAGGTTTCATGAATGGTTTCTGGCAGGACTTGCTTCTTACCGTTGAGAATAAGAAATCCTTTGACAACTTCGACCTGGTCTCCCGGTAATCCTACTACTCGTTTAATAAAGTCGAGGGGGGTACCGTCTGGGCCAGCAGGAGCGGAAAAGACAACAACGTCTCCTCGGCTGGGGACGTATTTTTTTTCAATTTCGAAAAGCCATTTTGCAACGAAAAGATGATCTCCAGCTATGAGGGTGGGCTTCATGACGGAATTCGGGACTCGGTACGCTTCGATGACGAACTTACGGATCAGAAATGCCAGAGAAATCGCAATCAAGATGGTGACCATGTAGTCTTTAGTTAGTTTTTGGGGGGTGCGTTTCACAAGTCTCTAATCTACCTTGAGGACGGCTAGAAATGCTTCCTGCGGAATCTCAACACTTCCAATTTGCTTCATTCTCTTTTTTCCCTCTTTTTGTTTTTCCAGAAGTTTTCGTTTTCGGCTGATATCTCCTCCATAGCACTTGGCAGTAACATTTTTGCGAAGAGCAGAAATGCTTTCACGAGCGACAATCTTGGCTCCAATTGCAGCTTGAATCGCAATTTCAAACATTTGACGGTCAATGAGTTCCTTCATCTTCTTGACTAGGTCTCGACCCCGAAAGGCCGCCTTATCTCGGTGAATAATCAATGAAAGGGCATCGACATGCTCGCCGTTGATTAAAATATCTAATTTTACAAGATTTGCGATGCGATAATCAACCAGTTCATAATCCATTGAGGCATAGCCTTGGGTCGCACTTTTGAGTCGATCATAGAAATCAAAGACCATTTCGTTCAGTGGCATTAAGTAAATGAGCGCCACTCGATCTTTTGTAGCGTAATCGAGTTTTTCCTGAATTCCGCGTCTGTCATTGCAAAGCGCCATCACAGCCCCTACGTAGTCTGAGGGCATGTGGATTGTCATCCGGATATAGGGCTCTTCAATAGTTAAGATCTGAGTCAGCTCTGGGAGTTTAGATGGATTATCAATCATCAAAACTTCGTTGTTGGTTTTGGTGACTTTGTAGATCACGGAGGGCGCGGTCGTAATCAGATTGAGATTATATTCTCGTTCAAGTCGTTCCTGGACCACGTCCATGTGGAGAAGTCCTAAGAACCCGCAGCGGAATCCAAATCCGAGTGCACTTGAGGTTTCTGGTTCCCAGCTGATAGCAGAATCGTTGAGACGAAGTTTTTCCAAGGCATCTTTGAGGTCATTGTACTGATCTGCGTCAATGGGATAGACTCCACAAAAAACCATGGGTTTGACTTCTTTAAATCCGCCAAGGGGTTCAACCCCTGAATGGTTGATGTCCATGATCGTGTCGCCGACCTTCATGTCACGGACATCCCGAATCCCACAGACGATTGCGCCAACTTCTCCACTCGATATCGATTGGACATCCGTAAACTTGGGTGAAAAGGTACCGACTCGCTGAACTTCAAATTCTTTACCAACATGAAAAAGTCGAATGGAAGTTCCTTTAGTTATTTTTCCTTCGAATACCCGACAAAGTGCAATGACCCCTTGATAGGGATCGTACCAGCTATCAAAGATGAGAGCCCGAAGCGGGTCGTTGTCGGCGTCCTTCGGGGCAGGGAAGTACTTGACTGCCGCTTCAAGGACTTCGTCAATTCCGATTCCTGATTTCGCACTGCAATAAACTGCATGAGTGGTGTCGACTAAACCAATCATTTCATCAATTTCCTTGATCACTCGGTCGGGATCGGCTGCTGGGAGGTCGATTTTGTTGATGGCTGGAAATACCTCTAGATTGTTGTCCAAGGCCATGAATACGTTGGCTAGAGTTTGGGCTTCAACCCCTTGGGATGCGTCCACGACAAGGATGGCGCCTTCGCAGGCGGCTAAAGATCGAGAGACCTCGTAAGTAAAATCAACATGTCCAGGAGTGTCGATGAGATTGAGGATATAGGTTTG
>JANNCA010000071.1:0-13436 GCA_031386075.1 Oligoflexia bacterium | reverse complement strand
ATTTCCTCATCGTTCAAATCCTGCACAGCGTCTCCCTTGGTGTTGAGTTCTACTATTTGTTCAACTGCCTTCCTCTTTGGGTAAAGATAAGCCATCAAGCCCATGAGAACGTCAATCCGCTTGTCTGGCAGGAGCTGTGGGAGCATTTCCACAATTTGGGTAGGTACGTCAACCCCAAGAAGTACGAGGGTGTCTTCGAGATTTTGAGTCTTCTGATTGGGAGTTCCCTTTTTCCTGCCGCCGCTCTTGGGTAGACCTAGTGGTCTAGCCATGAATCTATTCTAAACTACTTTAGATCAAGAAATCCAGTGAGTAGTCTGGCGTCTGCTTGTTGAGGTACCGGCGTAAGTGCCTGTTAAGGCATGCAAATAACTAATATCGTGCTGTACATACAGTACAATCTATACAAAAATTGACACCTCGCAGAATACACTTGGGTCAAAAAATTCCATAAAATTCAAAAAATTCATACAGAAGGAGAACCAAGCCTAGAGCGGCTAAGTAGCTGGAATTACTCAAATGGAGATAGTACAAGGATTGAATTGATCGGGTTCGTAAAATAACGGATTCTGCGGGCGCAAAAGACAACATAGAAGTTGATCCTCATGGAAACGCAATTCCACTTAAATCCGGTGAGCGTATTGAAGGAAGACCAGATGGCAAAGCATGGCAAGTAAAGGGTCAAAACGGTAAACCTACGGGGGAAAGATATGATGGATTAGGACATCCGAGGCAGGGTGATCCAAAAGCTCAGCGGCCCCACGGTCATAGGGTAGATGCAGATGGCAACCCTCATTTGCCGGTTAATCCCCCAAAATAGGAACCTGGACTATGAAATGTTTTATTTGTTCTACGCATATTGAACAAGGCTACTTATGTAAAGAGCATGCTTCATAACTTAAGTCTCAATTAGACATGAGCGGAAATAATCTCATCAAAAATCCAAACTGGAAGTACCATTGCCAGCTCTGCGGGGAGTCTACTGGAAAGACAATGGTTGAATATTTGAGTTATGGATACTTCTGTAGTGGCGATATTCATGAGGAATATCTGCGATATTTTAAAGCCTATCACCCTATCATTTACCAAGAAGTGAGTAAGGTTAGTCAACAGAGCATCTAAGTGAAGAGCAAGGTGCAGTACTCAGGTCGCCAATTGACATCCCTTTTTTAAGCTTTTCGAAAAGGGCAAGAAATTCCTCTTTTTTCTGTTGTAGATCATAATAATTTAAAGTGGAGTAGGTTTCCCTGAGCTTTTTTTTTAACCGTCTGTGACATCCGAACTTTCAAGTAATCGTTCATAAGGGGTTTTTGACTTGTGATAGGTTTTTTTATTTTAGCTCCAATTGCGGCCACCCAATCCCACAGCTTCGCCTTCAATTTCTTAAAAAGAGGTGGCGATATGTACGCATTGAAAGCCCTCCTTGGCTATCAATCAATCCGACTGACCATCGACCTGTAGGGGAACTTCACAGCGGAGCATGTGAAGAATGTCAGCCCTGATGATTAATAAAGTTTATAAAAAACAGTACCACTTGGAAGCGGTCATTACTTACAAATGATGATATCTGGATGAGCGTCTTTCCAATTCTTGTACTCATCTTTCAAATGAGCATGCTCAACTCCATCCACGGTACCTTCCGATAAGTTTCTTCCTCTTGGAGCGGGTGAAATTTCCCCAACGCCTCCCCTCCTAGATACTTCTGAGAAACCTCTGGGAGAGGTCTCAGAGCGTTTTTGAATATTTATCAATTGAATTATTTCGAATATTTTTTTTATGCTAATCTAATTGGAACATGCACAAACTAAAAGGATGGGTCTCCCTAGAACAATGCCCAAGACTGATGGATTTTTTCCCCCTCCTAGGGCTCTTCTCCTGCTCCTTCCTGATAGGGTGCACCTCAAAACAACCTCCTCTTGAGAAAACTTTTCGCATTGCTTGGGAAAATATACCCAGGACGCCGGATCCACGGTATTCAGTGGATGCTGATAGTCAGTATTTGGGGGACTTCATTCACTGTTCGCTCTTTTCCTATGGCCCTCTAGGGGAAATCAAATACCAACTGGCATCTGCTGTCCATTGGACAGACCCAAAAACGGTGGAGATTACGATTCAAAGTGGGTTTCGGTTCTCGAATGGCAAAGGAGTCACCGCTAGCGATGTTCAAGCCAATTTTGAGTACCTCCGGGGAGATCCAGCAGACCCAACCCCGATGAAGTCAAACTTTAAGGACGTCGCTCAAATTGAAGTTTTAGCACCCAACAAAGTTCGATTCCGTCTTTCCAAAACAAACGGTGAATTTCTGAATTTTTTGTCAGTCGGGATTCTTCCCCGTGAGCAAGCATCCGGCCCTAGAATTGGCGATCCAAAACAAGTCATAGGTTGTGGTCATTTTGGAATAGATGAATGGACTGTTGACCATATTCAACTGAAGCGTAAAGTAGAAAACTCAAAAAGCGACGTCGACTACATTCGCATTGAAATTGTAAAAGACGAAACTACCCGCCTACTCAAGCTTAGAAATTCGGAATTAGACCTGGTTCAAAATTCAACTAATCGTGATCAATTAACGAAAATTACAGAATATCCTCATTTAAGACTTATGAAACGACCTGGGCTAAACACCACCTATTTAGCTTTTCAATATGCAGATCCCACTCTCAAGGTTAAAAAAGTGAGGCGCGCAATTGCTCATGCAATTGATCGTCAAAAAATTATCGACCACTTACTCCAAAGTTGGGCAATTCCTGCTGCCACTATCCTGACCCCCACTGATCTCTATTACAATAAAACCCTGAAGCAAGTAGAATTCAACCCTGCTATTTCAAAAAAACTTTTGGATGAAGCTGGGTTTCCAATGCGAGGGCAAAACAAGAAAGAGCCTCGCTTTTCTCTAAAGCTTAAGACGACAGCCCCTCGCATTCTGCTAGCGCATGCCATAGCTGACGATCTCAGTAAAGTGGGGATTGCGCTTGAAGTCGAAAGTAGTGACTGGGGTAAATTCAAGGGAGATGTAGATCAAGGAAGCGCGCAATTATGGACCTTGAACTGGATTGGATTTAGAGGTCCGGACATTTACCGCTTCGCATTCTCGACAGACAGTACCCCCCCCAATGGGGCTAATCGAGGTAGAGTATCTAATTCCAAACTAGATACTCTCTTAGACCAGGGACATCAAGAAGTTGATTTTCAAAAGCGCAAAGCCATTTACGACCAGATTCAAGAGTTTGTCCAAGAAGAAGTGCCCTACGTATTCCTGTGGCATGAAGAGCAATACGCCATTTTAAACAAAAGGGTAAAGAACTATGAACCCTATGTCGATGGAAGACTGATATCGATTGAAAACGTTAAGTTTTCATCCGAAGAATCCTCGAACCATTGAACCTCTTGGAGCCTCTCGTAAAGGGCGCGCCTTATGGGAACCTACATTCTAAGAAGATTTCTGTACTTTTTCCCTATCAGTTTTGCCGTTGTCTTTCTGGTCGGCATCATGATCCATATTGTACCTGGAGACCCCATTGAGCAGATCGCAGGTGATTTTTCATCTAAAAATGACCGGATCGCTATTAGGCAAAAATTGGGATTAGACCAACCCCTTCACCTCCAAATACTTCGGTACTACACTGGGATTTTGCAAGGAGATTTAGGGAAATCTCTGGTAGTCAATCGTCCCGTCGTCGACATGATTGCAGAGCGGGTCATTCCAACTCTTGAGCTTGCCTTATCCTCAATTTTTTTAGCTTGCATCATTGGCATTCCACTGGGGGCTCTCTCTGCTGTTTTCAACCGGAGTTTTTTCGATCTTTTTCTAATGTCTACTTCATTGATAGCCGGCTCAATGCCGAGTTTTTGGTTAGGGCCTCTCCTCATTCTCTTTTTTTCAGTCCATCTGGGATGGCTACCCGTTTCAGGAAGATCTGGTTTTACCAGTATCTTATTGCCTTCATTAGCCTTAAGCACTTCAATCGCAGCAGTTCTCATTCGAGTGACTAAAACGAGTTTTCTCGAACAAATTAGACAAAATTACGTTCGAACTGCCCGCTCAAAAGGTTTAGGTGAATTTCGAGTTTTCATTAAACATATATTAAAAAACTCTGCCCTCTCTATTGTAACAGTAGTGGGGCTTCAATTCGGAGCCCTGGTGACGGGAGCCATTATAACTGAAAAAGTCTTTGACTGGCCTGGCATAGGGACGCTCATTGCTGTGAGCATTGAAAGGCGTGATTACCCCGTAGTACAAGGATGTGTTTTTCTATTTGCTCTGGCGTTCCTGGTCACTAACTTGATTACAGATGTGCTGTACTTCACTATTGATCCGCGCATTCGAATAAATCGTGTGGACAAATGAAATTGGAAAAGTTTAAAAATATTCGCCTAATGATCGGCTTGACCCTATTATTGATGATTGTATCCGGTGCGCTGTTTGCTTCCCTTGCAACTCCTTACTTACCAGGAAAAATGGATATTTCTCAAAGGCTCTTGTCTCCAAGTCCTGAACATTGGCTAGGCACAGACTTGAAGGGAATCGACGTATGGACTTCACTTTTATACGGAGCTAGAATGAGTCTAGGCATTAGTTTTCTCACTGTCTTGATCACAACGACTCTCGGAGGATGGGTTGGCCTGTTCTCTGGATATTTTGGGGGTTGGCCTGAACAATTGATGATGCGTTTGATTGATATTTTCATGGCATTCCCTGGAATGATTTTGACCCTGACTGTAGCGGCGCTCTTACCGCCAACTTATTTCAGCCTGATTTTTACTATTTCACTCACTGGCTGGATCGGACCTGCGCGCTTAGTTCGAGGAGAAGTGTTAAGTCTTAAAGAAAGAGACTATATTTTAGCGGCGAAGGCACTAGGGAATCCTCCCCTTCGAATACTTTTTCGGCATTTATGCCCAGCCCTGTTTCCTCTTTTGATGACTCAGATAACCACCTCAATTGCGGCTGTTATCTTGGTCGAATCAGGGTTGAGTTTCTTAGGCCTGGGTCCCCATGGAATGGTTCCAACTTGGGGACAGCTCCTCAGTGAGGGAAGAACTGTGATTGCGGAATCACCAGTGCTAGCTATTGCGCCTGGGATGAGTATTTTTATTGTCATTCTCTCCGTTAATCTGATCACTGATGCTCTCCGTGATCAGTTCGACCCTCTACGGAAAAGAAGACTATCCTAATTGCCGAATCGCCTCATACACAGCAATACTTGCAGAATTAGCCAAATTCAAAGATCGCACTCGTGCATCGTACATGGGAATCCGCACCGTCTCAGACGAGAAGGTATTAATAATGGAATCTGGGAGGCCCGCTGTTTCTTTACCAAAGATCAGATAAGTACCCTTCTTAAAATGATGATCAAAGAGAGTGCAGCCTGCTTTTTTAGAGAAAAACACCTTAGGAGCATCGCTCGGAAGGCTTGCCAAGAAATCATCCAAACTGGAATGCCTACAGACTTTCAGGTGCTCCCAATAATCCAAGCCAGCCCGTTTGAGTTTAGCATGGGTAATTTCAAACCCGAGTGGGTCAACCAAATGAAGGGTAGTTCCCGTCGCGAGGCAAAGTCTTCCTATGGAGCCCGTGTTTTGAGGAATCTCGGGCTCAATTAAAACAACATTTAAATCATGGGGCACTGCATTCACCTTTCACTCGATCGACCTAGGGCCGAAGAGTGTTCAACATTCTAGGAAATGGAATCGTCTCTCGAACATGCTCTACACCCGTCATCCACGCGACCGTGCGCTCGACTCCCAATCCAAACCCTGAATGAGGGACTGAACCATACCGCCTCAGATCGAGGTACCAGGCATAGTCTTTCTCAGAAAGCCCATGCTCGGCAATTCGGCGCTTGAGAACTTCCACGTTCTCCTCTCGCTGTCCGCCACCGATAATCTCTCCATATCCATCCGGCGCAATCAAGTCGCAGCCTAAAGCATATTTCCCGGTTCCCTGCACGCCTGGGCCGCCCACTGTGTCTGAGTGCTTAAAATAGAAAGCCTTGATTTGAGAGGGCATGTGATGAACAAAAACGGGTTTGCCAAATTCCTCTCCAAGGGCGGCCTCGTGGGGTGCCCCAAAATCTTCCCCCCAAGGAATCCCAATCCCCTTTTTGACTAGAATTTGAACAGCTTCATCGTATGAAATACGAGGAAAAGGACCCCGAATCGCTTGAAGTTTAGAAACATCACGCTCAAGAATTTTCAGCTCTTCTGACCTTTTTTCTAAAATGGTCTGAGCAATAAACTCCATAAAACTCTCCGCCAGTTTCATGTTGTCCTCTAAATCAGCAAACGCCACTTCAGGCTCCACCATCCAAAACTCTGTCAAATGCTTCCGGGTTTTGGATTTTTCAGCTCGAAAGGTAGGACCAAAAACATAAATCTTACCAAAGGCCATGGCACCGACTTCACCATAGAGTTGCCCGGATTGAGTCAAATAGGCTTTTTCATCAAAATAGGGAGTTGAGAAAAGAGTCGAAGTTCCTTCACAAGCACTAGGAGTCAGGATCGGAGCATCAAACCGGACAAACTTCCTCGAGTCAAAAAACTCTTGAATGGCCCGAATAATCTCTGACCGAATCCGAAGAGCGGCCCATTGCCTGGCGCTCCTCACCCAAAGATGACGATTTTCCATCAAGAATTCGACGCCATGTTCTTTAGGAGAAATGGGATAGGGCTCGGCGACTTGTATCACCTTCAAAGCCTGAACACCCATCTCAAAACCGCCAGGCGCACGCGGCTCTTTACGAAGCTTTCCTGTGATTTCAATCGATGACTCTTGAGTCAAGCGCTCAAAATCAGCAAAAGCCTCCTCACTACACTCCCCTTTAAAGAAAATACTCTGCATCTGCCCGGTTCCGTCTCGAACGACGAGAAACTTAACCTTACCCGAACTTCGCTTGTGATAGACCCAACCGCGAACCGTAACGACCTCCCCATCATGCTGGGAAGCATCTTCAATATAAAACGAATTCATAATAGACTCCAGACTTCGAAAATGACTAAAAATCAGCTATAAATTGAGCAAGCGTTCGAACATACGCTCCGCTCGCTCCCTTTTTTGGAAAATAAGAAAGGTGACTGACATTGTAGGCCATTGCCGCAATATCGAGATGGGCCCAGGGGGTATTCTTCCGAATAAACTGCTTCAGGAAAATTGCCCCTCGAATGGTTCCCCCATTCGAATCATTGGCCGAATTCTTCATGTCTGCATAATCAGACTTCAAATCTTCGAAGTATTCATCAAAGAGAGGAAGCTGCCAAATTTTTTCTCCATTAGACTCACCCGCACGACGCAAGGCTTCAATCAAACTCTCTTCGTTTCCTAAAACCGCACAGCATTGTTTTCCTAGTGCGACCGAGACAGCTCCGGTCAAAGTAGCAATATCGATCACAGCATCTGGTTTATAATCTTGAGCATAGTCGAGCGCGTCAGCTAGAATCAATCGCCCTTCGGCATCGGTATTAATAATTTCGACCGTTTTCCCATTTCTGGAAACTAAAACATTACCCGGCTGGATCGCGTCCCCGTCTGGCATATTTTCGGTAAAAGCCATGATCCCAATCACTCGATTCTGAACTTCCCACTTCGAGGCTAGCATCATAGCACCCATAACAGTGGCTGCGCCTGTCATGTCATGCTTCATATCTTCCATTCGCGCTGAAGGCTTAATAGAAATTCCACCACTATCGAAGGTCACTCCTTTTCCGACCAACGCGATCGTCTTTAGATTCTTCGAGAGATTCTTCGAGTTTTTGGAATTTTTAGGAGTATACTCTACAATAACGAATCGGCTTTCCCGTTCGGCTCCTTGACCCACTCCTATAAACAGCCCCATCTTTTCCCGAATAGCGTCTAATTCGGTCAACACTTTGTACTTAAGGCCATTTTCTTTGGCCAAGCGCTTCGCTTCATTCGCAAAATAAACAGGCGTCCCATAATTAGACGGTTGATTGGACCAATCGCGAGTCACCCAAACGGCTTCGCCCATGGCTTGAACCTGGGCTAATTGAGCATCTAACTGTGCCTTGAGCCCCTTATCCTGGGTAAGGAATACAATTCGAAGAGGCAAACTATCTTCCGATGAAGATGATAGAATCGCCAACCGATCATTCGGTTTACCATCAGACTTTCCTTCGGATTGTGATTTCGCCTGGTACTTTGTAAACTGATACGAACTCAGAATGAGACCTTCGGCTAGTGCTCGAATACACCGCAAAGGAGTCAAAGAGGAATGAGCGCCCTTCACCTCACTTAAGCTGTCCACATGAATGACCAGGCTCTTCACCTTCTCAACACTGAGCTTTGCCCAGGCGTGCCCCCCAGCCGCTCGGATCTTTTCTTCAGATAGCTCTGTCCCCTGCCCTAGCCCTAATAAAAGAACGTTATCAGCTGGAGCCTTGCCCCCAAAACGAATAAACTGAACGGTTCCGTGCTTTGCAGCAAAGGCTTCCACTTTGCGTAGCCGGTCCACCAAACCGCCGTAAGGGCCCTTCGGGGTAATGGCTTTCTTGGCTGAATCCTGGAAGACTGCAATCACATCTGAGTCCACATTCTCTGAAAATGATGTTCGTGCCTCTAATAAAGGTAAATTTGACATGTTAGCTCTTTGCCCTTTCGATCACTTTTCATTAACATAGGGCCAGACTATGTTGAAGCGGTATCACCATATTGTAGGCGGAGTTTTTCGTGCTGTGGATGCTTGTGTCATCGGGGCAGTTTGGCTTGCTGCCTACTGGATCAGATTTCACATACCCCTGATCCGAGTGACACGCGGCTTCCCTCGGTTTGAAAAGTATGCGTCGCTCTGCCCCTTGGTGGTCGTGCTTTGGATGACGGTTTTTTCCTCACTTCGCGTCTACCAGTCCCATCGAATGCTCCGAAGGACTCACGAAGTCCAACTCATCCTTAAGGCCCACATGGTGGCAATGCTCCTTTTTATTGCGATTACCTATCTTTTTTCAGAATATAAATACTCAAGAGCTGTCGTCCTCTATTTTGGATCCCTCGGAGGATTTTTACTCATCTTTTTTCGGCTGGCATTGAGGAATGGGCTCCGAGAAATTCGAAGCCGAGGATTTAATCTCAGACATGTGATTGGAGTGGGAGAAGGTCCAGCGATCGAAACTCTTTTCCAGCGAATTGAAAAATATCCGGAACTAGGGTTGAGAATTACCGGCGTCGTCATTCACGAAAAATCATCCTCAACTTCCATCAGCGGAAAACCCGTGCTTGGGCATTTCGGCCAAATCAAAGAGGTGGTTCAAAAATTCCACCCAGACCAGATCCTCTTAGCTCTTCCAAGACATCAATATGGCGACCTCGACCGGATTCTAGCTCTCCTCAAGGATGAAACTGCCGATCTTCATGTGATTCCGGATATTCATGAATACGTGACTTTAGGGTGCGTAGTAGAAGACTTTGACGGCCTTCCTATCGTCAATATCAATGACTCGCCTTTGAATGGCTGGGGAGCTCTTGCCAAAAGGTTAACCGACATCTTTCTTTCCAGCACTTCGATTGTCCTTTTGTCCCCTCTTTTGACCTTCCTCGCTGCCGCAGTCAAATTCTCCTCTCAAGGAAGGATTCTCTACTCTCAGGACAGAATGGGACTCGATGGCCGAACCTTCAAGATGCTCAAATTCAGATCCATGCTGGAAAATGCTGAAAGTTCTACCGGAGCGGTTTGGGCCAAACCAAAAGATTCCCGCCGGACATACCTAGGAAGTTTCATTCGGGCCACAAGCTTAGATGAACTTCCACAGCTGTGGAACGTGCTTCGAGGAGACATGTCTTTGGTAGGACCCCGTCCTGAAAGACCTGTTTTTGTCCAACAATTTCGGAATGAAATCCCTCATTATATGCTTCGCCACAAAGTAAAAGCCGGAATGACAGGCTGGGCCCAGGTCAACGGATGGCGGGGTAACACTTCACTCGCTCGAAGAATTGAGTGTGACCTTTTCTATATTCGTAATTGGTCTTACTTCCTTGATCTTAAGATTATTTTTTTAACTCTCTGGAAGGGATTTATTAATAAAAATGCGTATTAATTTCCGCCCACTCAAATTTGATCGTTACATCTTAGAAGAAGTGGTGAGTAATTTCGTAGGCGGAACTGTTTTTATTCTGTTTGTGCTTCTGATGTTCCAAGCCCTGCGTCTAGCGGAATTCTTTGTTGTTCATAGTGTATCTGGCTTTATGCTTTCAAAATTGGCCTTTTTTATGGCGCTATCTCTCCTCCCTATTACCCTGCCCTTAGCCTTTCTCATTGCCGTCCTAGTTGCCTTTAGTCGCCTGTCTCTCGACAGTGAACTAGTCGCCATGAAAGCTCATGGATTTAGCCTTTATCGACTCGCAGTGCCAGTCGCTTTGTTCGCTTTTATTGTGACCGGAATTTCCCTGGCACTCAATATAGAATGGGTCCCCTGGGGAGAAACTGCTTTCAAAAAAACAGAAATTCGAATTAGAAACACCAAAGCTGTGAGTGCTGTCAAGGAAGGAACTTTTACCTCAGGATTTTTTGATCTACTTGTCTTCGCTGACAAGGTCGATGGAAAAACGAATCGAATGCATCGCGTCTTCATCTTCGATGAGAGAGAGGCCGGGAACCCTCTCACTTACGTATCCAAAGAAGCAGAAATCATCCCCGTTAAAACAAGTACAGAATTTGGTTCAGCCATTATGCTCCGGCTCTATGACGGAAGTACTCACCACCATAATTTAGAGACCCACACCTATGAAAAAATGGATTTTGAGGCTTACCACCTCTATTTAAAAATAGACGAAGGCTCTGACACATCACTCCTTAAGCCACACATGATTCCCCAAGACCATTTGCTAGAACTCATAAAAACCAACCCACTAGAGAAGTATGAAGGTCGTGAATTCCGAGGTGAATATTGGAGAAGATTTGCTACTGCACTGACACCGCTCATCTTCGTTCTCCTAGGAATTGGATTTGGAACTGTTCGACATCGCACTGCTAAAACGGGAGCTATTTTAACTGGATTTGTCATTCTACTCATTTATTGGTGTCTACAGACAGCAGGCACCGCTGCGTTACAGCGCGGAACCCTTCACCCCTTTTGGGCAATGCAATTGCCTAACATTGTCATGATTTTAGGAGGGGTTTGGGGATTCCGAAGAGCCGCCTGGTAGAATGACTCCTTTTCAGGAAATCTCTCATTTAATAAAATTTATAAAATTCTCCGCGTAAATTTTGACGATTCCCGAGAGAATGCCGATACACAAGCCTTTGTGGATAACTTTTTTAAAAAATACCAAAAACTCAGGATATAAGCAAAATAATTGATACATATCAAATGCTTATGCCGTGTGGATAACTCCAGTAGTTGGTGTGGATAACTTAGGGAGAGGGGCTCGGAACTATACCTAAAGAGTCCGGTATGGGATCCGATGTCTCTGGAAGCGGGGTGTTATCAACAAAAGACTTCCCACCTTTTTCAGCCAGTTCATTAGGAAAAATCAATGTACTGACACCTTGTTTAATAACGGTCTGCTTTGAATCCTTGATTAACTGGGAGCGCCTGCCATTATATTGAAACGTTGCTGAATTCGAATTTGACACCTGAACTTGGACCGACTCTTGACCACGAAGGATCAGAGTTTTCCCCTTTCGAACAATGAACTTTCTCACAGAGCGGTCATCCACTTGATAGCGAACCCAAATGTCGGCCAAAGACTTAACTACGACTTTCTCATGCACTTGATTGCCAGAAAGAGAATGGCCTGAGTCCAGTGGGTCAGCAGGATTCAAGCCAGGACCAAACTTAGAAGATTCAGATGAAGTGACCCCATCATTCGTACTTGCCGGGCCAGAATCGACTCCCAATGAGGTGGATGGAGAAATAGCTAGAGGGCTGGCCGGTGTAGACAGAACAGGCAATGCAGCAAGGACAGAAGCTAAAGGAGAGGGCGTGGACATTTGGGGAGTGATGAATTGTAACTCTCCATGCGCTGTCCGCAGCTTATCCATATGGGACGGATGGCGATGTCGTAGCGATGGCTTGACAAAGAGCATGGCAAAGCCCCCTATGACTATAAAGCTAACAACCGCAATAAATAGCACGGTACGGCTCTGCTGTTCGCCATCCTTTTTCTCAAATGCATACCCGCTATGGCCACCCTCTCGATTAGGTCGCTCAATCGATTTTTTTTGAATATAATCCTCAAACCGAGACAAAATCTCTTTAGGCTCCAATCCAAGAAAGCGGCAATAAGAAGTTACAAACCCCCGAATAAAGGGTCTAGCTGGAAGCTCTGCAAAGTGATCCGCCTCTAAGTAGTGTAGAGTTCTAACACCTACTTTAGTGGCAGAACCTACTTGCTCAATAGTCAACCCACGGCGTTCACGCTCCTGGCGCAAAAACTCCCCTAAAGTCATATCTTTTTCTGAAGGGACCCCTGGTGACAGGACTTGATTCTGTTCCGAATCCTTACCTAGCCTTATGCCTAGTCTCCTGCCCACTTTCACGGAAGGTACCTCAGTTGATTCATAGCTCGCTCTTCCAAGGAAGTATTCGGAAAGCGTTGATGAATTTCCAAAAACACTTTTCTAGCTTGAGAATAATCTCGCTTTTTTTCATATGCCAGTCCTAACGCCAATGCGGCTTCACCAAAACCTGCACAGGATTTTTTAGTTGCCAATTGATAGTCCGCAATCGCTTCGTTCAGTTTTTGATCCTGCTGACTCACCTGTCCACGATAATAGTAGGCACCACAAGCTCGTTGGGGCGCATCAAGTATGGCTCGGTCAAAATAGAAAACAGCTTGATTGAATTCTTTCAAACGAAACTTCAAAATTCCTAAATTCGTCCAAGATTTATAAGAATCCCGGAACAACGGGTCCTGAGCAGCAGTCATCAGAGGAGAGACTGCCTCTTCGTAATGTTTTCCAGATATGAGCAAGGATCCAAGGGTATTATTCGCCTCGGAAAAATTTGGACTCAATTCAACCGCTCTTCTTGCGGAAGCAATTGCGGTTTCCAGGTCATGCTTGCCAAAATAAGCAAGCGCTTTTGAATGAAAAAGACCGGGCAAACTATTATCCAAAGCCTCAGCCTGCACCAACGATTGTAGAGCTCCAGTGTGGTCCCCTTGCAACAATGCGGCATTCGCAACAGAAAGATACAGCAAAGCTTTTTCCGTTTTGCTGTATTCTCTTGTTTTAACTACCTCACTGGAACATCCTGTCAAAAAAATACATAAAGCGAGAAGTCTAACTCTCCATTCCATCTTTTTAAATTATAAGGCAAAACAATTCCTGTCTAGTAAGGATTGTTCAGACCAACCGTTAACATCTATTTAGAAGTGCAACCGACTCAATATGGGCTGTTTGAGGAAATAAATCGATCATCATTATTTTTTGCAGCTTCCACCCGCCCTTAACCCAGCGCGAAATATCTCTTACCCAAGAATCCGT
>JANNCA010000385.1:0-15509 GCA_031386075.1 Oligoflexia bacterium | reverse complement strand
AATGGAAGAGGAATTTGACCTCGATATCCCAGACGAAGACGCTGAAAAAATGAAAACTGTTGGCGACGTTGTTAAGTATATTAGCTCCAAGTCCACACATTGAATTTAAGCATTCGATTCGAAACCTAAGCGAAGGTACTCCTTTTGGGGCTGTTGAAAGTTCTGGATCGAGTACTGTTCCGACTCTATGCATCTTGCTTTCGGAGTCAACAGTACCCCATCCAGAACATTCACCTAAGCTGGGCAGTTGCCTAGAGAGGTTAAACAAATGACTTCCAATTTCTACCCAGGTAAACAACGTCGCGTAGTGGTTACCGGAATGGGGGCTATCAGCCCACTGGGCCTATCTACACAAGAAACGTGGAAGGGCGCCTTAGACGGACGCACAGGGATTGCCCGAACCACAAGCTTTGAGCTGACGGATTGCCCCGTAACTATCAGCGGAGAGGTGAAGGGATTTGACGTCACCCGGGCGGTAGGCCCCTACTCGCCAGGGCCTGGCGCTCAAGTCACTCAAGCTGCCAACTCAAAAGAAGCTAGAAGAGTAGGAAAATTCGTCCACTTTGCCTTAGCTGCTGGTTTAGAGGCCTACGAAGACTCAGGTTTAGACTCCATTCGCTCACAGATCTCTCCGGATCGGATGGGAGTCAATATCGGAGTCGGCATGGGCGGACTTCCGGAGATCGAAGCCGTTCATAATGACTTCCTGGCGAAAGGATACCGAAGGGTCACTCCCTTTTTTATTCCTCAAGTAATTGTTAATATGGCTTCAGGACAGCTCAGCATTCTCCTGAATCTCCAGGGACCCAATATTTGCAATGTCACTGCATGTGCTTCCAGCGCGCATAGCCTGGGAGAATCCTATCGACAGATCCAGCGAGGCGATGCCGATGTCATGATTGCAGGTGGAGCAGAAGCGGTAATCTGTAAGCTGGCAATCGCCGGATTTGCCTCGATGAAAGCCCTTTCCACTAGAAATCATGAGCCAGAAAAGGCTTCGCGCCCCTTTGATCAAGATCGAGATGGATTCGTCATGGGAGAAGGTGCGGCTATTCTTGTCTTAGAAGAATTTGAATTTGCCAAAAAACGAGGGGCTCGAATTTACGGAGAAATTCTAGGCTATGGGCTCTCGGGTGATGCCTATCATATGACTGCTCCTTCGCCAGAAGGAGAAGGAGGCAGACGCGCCATGACCCTAGCACTCAAAGACTCAGAACTGAATCCTGAACAAATCGGCTATATTAATGCTCACGGAACCTCGACTCCCACAGGTGACGTAGAGGAAGCCCGTGCTATTGCGCGAATCTTCCACCAGAACTCAGGCCAATTGCATATTAGTTCTACTAAATCCATGACCGGTCATCTTTTAGGAGCAGCCGGGGCGATTGAAGCGATCTTTTCCCTTTTGGCTATTCGAGATGGAAAAATTCCTCCCACCCTGAACCTGGACCATTTAGACCCAGCCTGTGCTGAACTTCACTTGGATTTCACCGCAGTCCATGGAGTCGAAAAACGCTTTGATTACGCTCTTTCCAATAGTTTTGGCTTCGGCGGAACGAATGCCAGCCTTATTTTTGGTCGAATTTGATGTCTCCTCTCAAAAGAATTCTCATCGCCTCAGACCACGCCGGAGTGCCGCTCAAGTCAGCCCTCCAACTTCAAATCAAGGAATGGGATTGGATCGACTTGGGCCCTTCTGAAGAAAATCAGGTCGATTATCCTGACTTTGCCGAACGGGTAGGACAAAAAATCTCCTGCGGAGAGGCTTTGCGGGGAATTCTCATTTGTGGAAGTGGAATTGGAATGAGTATTGCTGCCAATAAAATCGCTGGGATTCGAGCGGCATTAGTGGACAACCCAGTCACGGCGAAACTATCCCGTGAACATAACAACGCCAATGTCCTGTGTTTAGGTTCGCGATTGACGAGTCTTGAAGAGGCAGTAGAAATTGTCCATGTTTGGCTAGAAACAGCTTTCATTGAGGAGCCGCGTCATATCCGGAGAATTGAAAAAATTCACTTACTCGAGAATTCTTTAGGAGTATCCCGGATCGATCTAAAAGAAAGAAAGCGTTAAGGAAGGACCTCAAAAATGATTTCTCGAGATTTTTATAGAGATTTAAAAACCGCTGACCCTATTATTTTTAATTCGATTGAAAAAGAACTGTCTCGAGAAGAGCAGGGACTCGAACTGATCGCTTCTGAAAACTATGTCAGTCGAGCTGTCCTGGAAGCCCAGGGCTCCATCCTGACCAACAAGTATGCTGAAGGCTACCCCTCCAAGAGATATTACGGAGGATGTGAATTTGTCGATCAAGTCGAATCCACTGCAATCCAACGGATTTGTCAGCTTTTTCAGGCCGAAGCGGCTAACGTCCAGCCGCATTCTGGATCACAGGCGAATATGGCTGCCTACCTAGCACTCATGTCTCCAGGAGACACTCTCGTAGGCATGAGCCTCTCTCATGGGGGCCATCTCACTCATGGAAGTCCTGCAAGCTTTAGTGGCAAGATCTTTAGGTCTGTTTCCTACGGCCTCAATCCAATGACCGATCGTCTCGACTATGATCTCATTCGTGACTTAGTGAAGCGAGAAAGACCCAAGGTTTTAGTCGCTGGAGCGAGCGCCTATCCTAGAATCATTGACTTCGAAATCATGGGAAAGATTGCAACCGAATTCGGCGCACATTTTGTTGTGGACATGGCTCACATCGCCGGGCTAGTGGCTGCCAAACTTCATCCTTCGCCTATTCCCTACGCGACTTATACAACTTCGACGACTCATAAGACCCTCCGTGGACCTCGAGGGGGAATCATTCTCTGTCAAGCGGAGCGAATCAAAGCCGTCAACTCATTGATCTTCCCAGGGATCCAAGGAGGACCCCTCATGCACGTCATCGCTGCTAAAGCAGTGGCCTTCGGCGAGGCTCTTACGAGCGAATTTGTCGAGTACCAAAAGAAAACTATTGAAAATGCTCAAGCCTTAGCCAAAGATCTCATGAATCAGGGCTTTAAACTCGTGACCGACGGTACCGATAACCATCTCATGCTGATTGACCTCACTCAAACCGCGGATGGGAGCATCACTGGAAAGGATGCTGAAGCTTGGCTCGATCAAGCAGGAATCACAGTCAATAAAAACACCATCCCTCAAGAGAAGCGCAGTCCTTTTGTGACAAGTGGAATCCGGATTGGAGTTCCAGCAATGAGTACCCGAGGTATGGGAAAAGACGAAATGAAACGAGTGGCCGAGTGGATTCACCGGTCGCTCCACTCGCGTGGAGATGCGGATCAATTGAGAAAAATCCGTCAAGAAGTCACCGACCTCTGTCGTGCCTTCCCACTTTACGCCAGCTAATCAACCCCAAACAAAACCTAAGAACGATTGGAAGTTATTTATGAAGTCTCGGCATCGGGCCCGTGAAATCGCCCTTCAGATCCTTTATCAATATGACCTCAATAGCCAGAGTCAACCCACCCAGCCCGCAAAACCTCTGCCTTTTGGCCAGGCCCTTCTCAATGACCTTACTCGTCATTATGAACACTTCAACGTGCCTGAAACTCTTCGTGAATTTGTCGGACAGTTGGTCTCAGGAACTCTCAATGACTTGAAAAGTTTAGATGAAATTTTAGAAAAACATACCTCTAACTGGAAAATTTCAAGAATGAGCGCAGTCGATCGAAGTCTTCTTCGGATGGCGACTTACGAAATGATGTTTGTTAAAGCGGTGCCACCCTCGGTTGTGATTGACGAAGCGATTGAACTCGCAAAAGACTTTGGAACTGCTGAAACTCCAGCATTCATCAATGGGATCTTAGATAGTATTAAGAATTTGTCTAAAGAAGCCCCTGAAGCACCCCAATAACGTCGATTGGAGTGTTCAAGGTACCCCAGACCGATAAAAATCAAATACCTCTCTTCAAAAGGTCAACTACTCCACTCCTCATTTCCCGGGTAGTTCGTTCACAACCTAAACAAAGATGAACCTCTTGATTATCCCAATGGTGCCAATCACCCTGTCGCATCAAAAAAACTTTACGACATTGAAAACACCTAAACTGTCCTTTGGGGGGCTTTTTTATATTTGGAAACATAGCTACCTCTCTTGGGAGCCGCGTTCGAAAGCGGTCAATTGCCTTACCTTACAATAGCAGTTCGCGCTATTAATAGATAGAGGTGAAAGGTTTGGCCCGAGACCCAAAACAAACCGTTCACCCGCTCCAAATGGAGTAAATTTATTTTCCTGGTCTTGGACAGGATTCAAAAATCCAGTTAGACTCAAGAGAATGGTAGAAGTTGAGAAAGCACTTTTCGAAGGCCAAATTCAGGGAATCGTCATGACCTCTTACCAGAACGAAAGACCCCTTTGCGGGCTAGCAGGCGTCCTCGACTGGCACTTTCATGGGGCGATTTCTCAATGCATCCTTCAAGGGGCAATCACCGGAAGAGTTGGCGAATGCGTGTATTTTCCAATGAACCGAAATGGAACTACTTACCATATAATCTTAGCGGGAGCGGGCCACTCCACAGCCCCAGGAGAACGGGGTCAGGTCCCTCTGGAAACAGTTCATACTCTCCAAAAAAACTTGGCTTCTCTCAAACTGTCAAAAATGGGAATTTCCAAAGCTGACTTTGGCCATGTGAGTTCAGAGTACTTCGCTAAACATTTGAAGGGAGCGTCCTTGTGGATCGGTCCCTAACGACGCTGATTACTGATTCCGCCAAACACCTACTTTCTACATCGGACCGCTTCGAACCTTTTTTACCGCATTCCCTCAGCAACGCAATTCAAGGTCTTCACCTATTAGAAGGTTTAGCTAGCCTCACTCGCTTCAGTCTGGAGGTTCAGAAACAGGCGACTCAAAAACTCATATCGATTGAGTCCCAAGCGGCAACTCCCACGCCATCCAAATCGACCCAAGACAAATCACTGCTTGAAGCACTGATCCAAGCCCAGAAATCAAAATCCTCTTTCAGGCGAACACCCGGTATTTTTAGCCCCATTCTTCGCCCTCAGCTCACCTAATGCCCTTATCTACACTTTCATCGATTTCGGTAGACGCCATCATTCAAAAAGGAATGGATCGTTGGATAGACTGCGAGAATCTTCCAGAAATGACTCTACTTCGTCTCGCATTGCTCAGGGAACTTAACCAAAGCCTCCACGCTGAAAAATCTAGATGCCTTGCATGCGGCAAGAAACTAGAAGTGCAATCCATCAAAGAATGGGAAAAACGCCTAGAAAATCTTTGTGACCTAGCAACTTTGCCAGGCACCTTAGCCGACTTACTCCAATCAACATCTTCAATCAAAAAAAAGAAACGCCTCCTCCCCGAAGGCCTCTTTGTCAATATCGATCGTGACAAGCTTTTACGTTATGACCGAAAGTGGGAACAGATGATTGCTGCGGAGGCAGCTGCAATTCACTGGAGCTTTTGGGCTCTCGACATTTATACCAATATTATGCAAATTGAAGAATGGGGTATCGCCCTTTCAGAGGCCTTATGGCCTCACGGTTTGGTACTGTTCGTAGAAAGTGCTAGCAATGTCAGGGCGCCGGAAGTTTCAGAAACCGCAGGATCAGAATTGTGGCGTGGACACTGGATGATCCTTCTTCAGCCCCGATTCAAACATCCTGAGGAACTCTCCATGAACTTGAGTCAGTGGCCCGGATCGCCAGATCACCCACCCAGCCAGCCTGCATGGAAACACCTCTATACAGGCTAAATTTTAGCCTGTATAGAAATCATAGCCCCAAAGGAATGCCTACGTGAGACTTGTAGATTTTCTGATTCATTTACTTCAAACTCAAGCCGAGACTCTCCAAAGACTGGCGGCCTTTTTTGGTGAGGAGGAACTTCTCCAACTTCTAGAAAATGCCGGTGACTTCTCGACTCCAACCCCATCCCTTTTTTCTCTAGATCCCCAATGGTTTGAGCAGCCCACTTTCTTGGCAAAGGCCCCTGAAAGAAGAAATTGTTATAGCGAATTAGAAGGAGCGGTCCAAGAGATGAATCTCCCCGCTCTCTTTGAGTTTCATTTGTGGGCTTACCCCTACTATCGAACCCTCATCGAAAGCCCAGTGGATCTTCATGCCAAAATCCGCAGAAATTCTCCGCAGGCCATTGAACTCCTCGTAGAAGAATCCCTGTCCCAAGCTAAAAATTGGATCAAAAACCTCCCGATCGCACCGGAAATAAGTATCCAAGCAGAACGAGCTGCTCGAGTACCTTGGCTCAAGTTCCGCTCAGAAATTCTCAAACGAGCGGGAAAACGTCCCATTGCCTCAATCTAGAAGGAAGCATTTTTGTGACCACACCTATTTTACTGACAACCCTCAATGCCCGATATCACCACTCTGCGTTTGGACTGAGATACCTCTTTGCAAATCTGGGAGAATTGAAGCCAGATGCTAAAATTCTTGAATTCACCATCAACCAGAACCCCAGGGACATCGTCGAAGCGATCCTCAGTCATGAACCGAAGATTCTCGGATTTGGAGTGTATATCTGGAATACAAGACCCATCTACGAAGTCATTTCCATTCTCAAACGGATCAGACCGAAAATCCTCATTGTCTTGGGAGGTCCTGAAGTCAGTTATGAAACAGAATCCCAGGAAATTTGTCAGCTCGCGGATTACACGATTCGTGGAGAAGGCGAATTTATTTTTTATCAATTCTGCAAACAGTATTTGAACCACTCAGTCCTTCCGACTCAAAAATGGATTTCTGGTGAATTACCCGAGATCAAAAAAGTTTTGTCTCCTTATGTTTACTATAGCGATGAAGACATTAAGAATCGAATCATTTACGTAGAAGCATCTCGAGGCTGCCCTTATAAATGTGAATACTGCCTCTCTTCTCTCGATAAGTCCGTACGTAGTTTTGAACTCACTCAATTTTTAGAGAATATGAAAACTCTCATCGAAAGAGGAGCTCGACAATTTAAATTTGTCGATCGAACCTTCAATCTCAGCATCGAAACCAGTACAAAAATCTTGCAGTTTTTTCTCGAGCGAATCGCACTGGGTCTTTTCATCCACTTCGAAATGGTGCCGGATCGCCTTCCCGATGAACTTAGAATCCTGATTCAAAAATTTCCAGCCGGAGCACTCCAATTCGAAGTCGGAATCCAGACCTGGAACCCTGAAGTTGCCAAACTTGTTAGCCGACGACAAAACACGATCAAAGTCATCGAAAACTTCAAATTTCTCACGCAGAAGGCGTCTGTCCACACGCATGCAGACCTTATTGTTGGACTTCCTGGAGAGACGTTAGAAAGCTTTGCTTTAGGCTTTGATGCGGTCCATGGATTGTCACCCGACGAAATTCAAGTAGGAATACTTAAACGCCTCAAAGGTACCCCCATCATTCGACACGATGCAGAGTGGGAAATGCATTATCAAGAGTCTCCTCCTTTTCAGGTTCTCCAAACTAAAACAATGAGTTTTCAAACTCTTCAGGAAATGAATCGATTCGCCCAGTTCTGGGACCTTTATGCAAACAGCGGAAATTTCAAAAACACAATGATGCACTTTGTAACCCTCTCTCGTCGGAGAGAAGAGATTTCTCTATTCTGGACTTTTTTTAACTTTTCACAATTTTTGTCGATTCGACATCCTCAGGGAAATGGAATCGCCCTCCTCAATCTGGTTCAATCGGTCTGGATCTACCTGACGGAACAGCTTTGCGAAGATCCTGACCCTATTCGAGAATCTCTCATCCAAGACTATACGGGTTATGTTAAAAGAGATGTCCCAGCTTTTCTCAGGGAAAATCTAGCAAATCAAGAAGCGCGTCACAAAAAAAAATCTCCTGTGCAAAACAGAGTTCAATCCACTCCGAAACGGCAAATTCGACATTTATCTGCTTAGGAAACCTAAACGACTTTGTTTAGACCTACTCAGGATAGGTGCCATTGATCTATAGAATAGATCACTCTATCAACGACTATTCTTGCATTTGCATTTTTTTTAATCTAGAAATGCCGCATGTCAAAAATTTTTCTATTCTTGATCTCATTTTTAATGATTTCGATTCCAATAGTTTCGAGCGCCGGTGTTTGCAGAGGTTTTTTAGGTACTCAGCAAGTTACAGAACAAGACCTGACCGAAATCAATTTTGCACTCCATGACATAGAAAATAGACCTGAAGACAGATTACAGAGGCGAGCAGGAGAATGGTTTGATTGGGACGTATATCAACACATCGCAAGACGACATTGGGACGGTCATAGGTACTCTTGGGAAAGTAGACCGATCGTTTTTAATCATCATTTATTTCGCGATAGTTTCGAAGTTTTATTAGAACAAATCGTTGCGACAATTCAAGCCGTAACTGACGCAGGAAATCAACCTCTTTGGATAGAAGTAGTCAGAGGTCAACGCTGTGGTGCCTTTCAAATGCAATTAGCTGGTCCCGTTCTTACCAGAGTCATTATTAACATAACCACAAAAAAAATTATAACTGCTTTTCCAGTAAACCATTAAAAAAGGATCGCTTCAAATGAAGTATAAAATCGAATTTCTTCTGCTATTCATTTGTTCCGTAAGCACCTCATTCGCCGGTGCTACAAATATTAAAACATGGGTCAATGACACGGCTCAACCTGTAACGATAATCGAAGGGCGTAATACTAATAATTTTTTTTCAGTGAACGCTGAGGAATCTAAAGATAAGTCTATCCCGATACCCTGGATTGCTGGCTGGTGGGAGACTGGGGATTCAATTCGAGTTAGGTCAAATGCAAAGTTGCTCTATTGTATTTTTCAATTGGGTAACCAAGTCTATTATTCAAATCTAGAATGTGGAGAGGATTGCAAGGGAGGCAAGTGCTTGAGCAATAGAATACAGGTAGAAAGAGAGCCATGCCTGAATGACCAAAGAAGCGCAAATTTAGGCTCAGATAAACCAACACTATGCACTCCTTAGATCTTTAATTTTTTCCCTTTCCTTTTGAACTCAGGCGTTCAAGGAAATGCTTTTCGGCGCTAAGGATTTGGATCCGACGCACGAAAAAATTTTCTTGAACGCTAGAGCAATCCTAATCTTGTGTCGCTCTTTGCCTAGCTGGCCTAGTCTCGAGACTAGTCAAATACCGTTCCAGATTGGGAACATCATGAAGCATTTGATACCTTCTTGCATTGAGTAAAGAATGACCGAGCATAATATCGGCCACCGAAAACTGATCCCCCAATAGAAATGACTTCCCTTGGAGTGACTTCTCAATAAATTGAATCACTTCGCTAAAACTTGCTCGAGCCTGTTCTGCCAAAACAGCGGATCTCTCCGCTTCTGGAAGCCCACGGGTTTGCTGGAATAGCTGCGTAAATGGACCTTCGAATGTCCCAGGACAATAGAACATCCACTGCAGGTAATCAGGGCGCTCCTTTGAATTCACCGCAGGAGCAAGCTTTTTGTCTGGATATTTCTCCACCAAATAAGAGCAGATCGCCCCTGACTCGATCAAATGAAGATCGCCATCCTGAATAGCAGGAACAGCTCCATGAGGATGAATCTCCAAATATTCTGGATTCGTCTGAGAAAAATCAGCGGGATTTACCCGAACTAAGTTGTAAGAAACTCCCAATTCCTCAAGAAGCCATCGGGGACGAACAGCACGGGTTCTAGGAGCATAATAAAGTTTTAACATATTCATAACCTCGTCTAGTGACCAAAATAAGTTCAATCTGTCAAGATCGGCTAACCAAGTGCCCAGCCCCTTGTCAACTTAATTTTGTGAAATTGGAGTTGACTCCACTTTACGCACGAGTAAAGTGGAACTATGTCCACTTTACTCGTGCGCTACCTAGAGCCCTACATTACAGAAGATCTTAGCAATAAAATGGTTTTTTTAGGGGGTCCCAGGCAGGTTGGAAAAACCACTTTTGCTCAATCTCTGATTCCCAACTACCAAGACGGCAATCCTACCTATATGAACTGGGATAACATCGATGATAGAAAAAAAATTCTTCAAGGAAAGCTTCCCCCCCTCAACCGGGGACTATTTATATTCGATGAAATTCATAAATATAAGAAGTGGCGCAACCTGATTAAGGGTTTTTATGATACTTTTAAAAATTCCCAACAGTTTTTGATAACGGGATCAGCCCGACTCGACTTTTATCGAAAAGGAGGTGATTCGCTCTTGGGAAGGTACTTTTACTATCGCCTCCACCCGCTCTCCTGGAGTGAGATCAAAGCTCAAAGTAATTCAAACTTTGAACTAGACCACCTTCTCAAATTCGGAGGGTTTCCAGAGCCCTTCCTCAAAGGAACTGACCGTGACTTGAGGCGCTGGCATTTACAAAGAAACAGCCGAATTGTGAACTCAGATATCCGTGACTTAGAGAATGTCCGAGATATTTCACTGATAGAATTACTCATTTCTATCCTACCCGCACGGGTAGGTGCGCCCCTCTCTAAAAAGAACCTCGCTCATGATCTGGAAGTGGACTTTAAGACCATAGAAAAATGGCTCACAATACTAGAGAACGTCTACTATTGCTTCCGACTTTCTCCTTTCGGAGTGCCAAAAATCAGAGCCGTAAAGAAGGAGCAAAAACTTTTCCTCTGGGATTGGAGCGAATTAAAAGATCCAGGTGCCCGATGGGAGAATTTTATCGCGTCTCATCTTCTTAAGTATTGCCATTTCATGGAAGACACCGAAGGCTATAAAATGGAATTACGATATCTCCGTGACACGGAAGGACGAGAGGTTGATTTTGTTGTCATCCAAAATAAAAAACCATTGTTTGCAGTGGAGTGCAAAAAAGGAGAAAAACAGGTGTCTTCATCGGTCAAATATTTTTCTGAAAGAACATCTATACCCCTATTTTACCAAGTCCACTCAGGGAAGAGCGAATTCAAACACTCTGAAAAAATCTATGTTTTACCCTTTAAACGTTTTTGCGAAGAAGTTCATCTCGTCTGAGATCTTCATCAAACACCTAACTCTAAAATAGTCATAGATTTATAAATATTCGGTGTTATAAACTCTCTGAAAGAACGCTTTTTCCTCGGAGGAATCATGAAAACCGAAGTTGAATACGACTTAATTTCCAAAAAATAATCAGATTTTCACACTATCCAGTTTGAGTTTTTGGTTTCTGTCCCGTGGGTGAGACCTCTGTAATATGAAGCTCAACTCTTCGGTTCATGGACCTTCCGGATGAGGTAGAATTGGTCGCGATGGGTTTATTTTTTCCAAAACCCAAAACCATCATTTGATTTTCCTGAACACCTCGACCTATCAGTACGTTTTTTACTGCTTCTGCGCGACGAAGCGAGAGGGATTCGTTCAACACTTGCGACCCCGTGTTATCGGTAAATCCTTCAACTCGAATTCGATCTTTTTTATATTTGGCAAGAACATCACCCAAACTCAAGAGGTTCGTAATCGCCTCATCTTGTAGAACAGCACTACCGGTGTTGAAAAGCAGGTCGTTTTTAAGCTGGACGAGTATCCCGCTTTCAGTCCGCTGAGTTTCAGCCACCTGGCTGAGTTCCTGGGCTTGCTTGTCGAGGTAGTTACCCACAGCCCCCCCCACAAGACCGCCTGCAGCAGCGCCTAAGCCAGCTCCACCCCGCCCATTGGTTGCGCCACCGACGATAGCTCCAGTGGCTGCTCCGGCGCCAGCTCCAATTGCAGTCTGGGTCCCAGGGGTCGCGCAGCCCGCACCAGACAGTAGAGATATAGTTAAAACAACCCACACTCCAAGGGAAACAGATAAGTTCTGGTTCGGGCGCTGATGACTCCCTGCGGGATTAATAATCGTCATAGTTGAAGATTAAAAATGCAAACTGGGTGCCGCCTACCCGTGAATTCTCAGTATGAATACGACATCCCGCTCGATGTAAATTGGACTCACCCTTGGATACAGCCGTCGATCTCAAAACTAAAATTGTCTAGTGATGAGAAGCTATTTTTGATAGCTTTCGCGGCAGACAAGCGGCGCCTGTCGAGGTAACCCACAAGGAGTAGATCAGTGTTAGATTTGAAGCGAATCCGTGAGAATCCTGAATTAGTGAGAAATGCCCTCTTAAAAAGAATGGATACGGTCGATTTTACTGAACTCCTCAGTCTGGATCAATCACGCCGCGATTTGATTTCTAAGGTAGAAGGATTGAAGGCTAAGAAAAACGAAGTGAATGCGGACATCCCCCGACTCAAGGCGACGGGACAGGATGTAAAAATTAAATTTGAAGAAATGAAGCGAGTCTCTGCTGACATCAAGACTCTTGACGCCCAGTTAGCTGAAGCGGATCTGAGGATTCGGTCCATTCTCGAAGCCCTTCCGAATCTACCGGCTGAAGACGTCGTGTCCGGGGGCAAAGAAAATAATCAAGTTGTACATGAATCAGGTACTCAACCCCGGTTTAGCTTTGAACCTAAGAACCATGTCGATCTCGCCACAAATTTAGGACTCATTGATTACACTCGGGGTGCCAACCTGGGTGGCAATGGATTTTGGATCTACAAGGGAGATGGCGCCCTCTTAGAGTGGGCACTGCTCAATTTCTTTGTCGAAGAGCACCTTCGAGACGGATATGAATTCATTTTACCTCCCCATATCCTCAATGAAGAGTGCGGGTTTGTCTCGGGGCAGTTTCCAAAATTTAAGGAAGATGTTTTTTACCTTAAAACTGAAAAAGAAACAGTTCAGTTCTTACTCCCGACATCCGAGACGGCATTAATTAATTTCCATCGGAACGAAATCCTATCTGAAGACCATCTTCCTAAGAAATATTTTTCCTATACTCCCTGCTATCGAAAAGAAGCCGGGAGCTACCGGGCCCAAGAACGAGGCATGATTCGGGGCCATCAATTCAACAAAGTCGAGATGTTTCAGTTTACCCGTCCTGAAAACTCAGAAACCGCTCTCCAAGAAATGATTGAAAAGTCTGAAAGCCTTGTGAGGAAACTAGGGCTTCACTATCGACTCGTCAAACTTGCAGCCCAGGACTGCAGCTCCGCCATGGGAAAGACTTATGACATTGAAGTCTGGATCCCCAGCATGAATGAGTACAAAGAGGTCAGTTCGGCCTCCAATGGATATGACTACCAAGCACGACGGGGCGAAATTCGATTCAGGCGGACTGAAAATAAAAAGATCGAGTACGTTCATTCCCTCAATGCATCGGGCTTGGCGACCAGCCGCCTCTTCCCTGCCATTCTAGAGCAGTTTCAAAGAGAGGATGGAAGGGTCCTTGTTCCCGAAGTCTTGAGAAAATGGATGCATAAGGATTTACTCTGAGGCTGTTTTCTAACCATTTTTTTCACTGTGTTTTTTCAATAGATTGCGAATAGAGTACAACTGATCGATCAGATGAAGAATCAGCGGGATTGCTTCGTCGTTTACGCCCATATTACCCCGAAGCTCCTGGATCAGGTGGATGCGCGCAATATCTTCTGGGTCGAGTTCGTCTTCGGATGTTGGAAAAATCCATTCTTGCTGGATGAATGCAATCACTGTTGAACGATCTAGGCCAGTCACTTCAGAAGCCTCCGTCATAGAGAGCATCCGCACATTTTTGATCATTTTCCACCTCCCCGGGACCCAACCCAACCCTCTCTAGGATCCATGGACTGCCGCTTACTCCAGGATTCAATCGCTTTTTTAAAGTCAGCATCCACCTCCGTCGGTAGGATGACTTTCAGCACCACATATTGGTCTCCTCTTTGATTGGGACTCGATATTCCCTTCCCAGTGACCCGCAGACGCATTCCAGCGCTCACGCCCGGAGGAATTTTGAGAATAACAGATCCATCAATGGTAGGAGTCTTTACCTCTCCTCCAAGAATTGCCTCGTTCAATGAAATAGGAAGTTCAACTTCAAGATCGTTGCCCATCCTCTTGAAAAGTGGGGAAGGTTTTACGTGGACCTCGACAAAAGCATCTCCTGAAGAGGCTTTCCCTGCGCCCGGAGCCCCATGGCCTGCGAAACGGAGTTTTGACCCTGTATCGATTCCAGCTGGAATCTTAACTCGAAGTCGTTTTCCTGTCGGAAGGGTAATTTCTTTTTCTGAACCCAGAACTGCATCCTGAAAATCAACATCCATCTGATAAAGAACATCTTGCCCTCGGAGGTCCTCGCTAGACCCAGAAGGATCACCTCTCCCGCGTCGCCCAAAAAGGGATTGGAGAATATCGTCGTCCATCCCGCCAAAGGAATAACTGTATCGTCCGCCCTGTTGTTGAGTTTGATGATAAAACGGACCCCGCTCACTTTTGGCTTGTGTGCCATGGTTCCCAGGACGCCCCTGGACTTCCTCATCATACTCACCGCGATCGAATCTAGAACGAGTTTCAACCGATCCGATCAATTCATAGGCGCCCGCTATCTCCTTGAATTTTTTTTCTGCGTCTTTGCTTCCTGGATTGAGGTCCGGATGGTGCTTTTTTGCTAGGTTTCGATAGGCGTTCTTAATCTCATCCTGACTGGACGACGAAGTCACACCCAGGATCTCGTAGGGCCTCTGATTTTTCATGGGTGCCTCCTCTTGATGATTTGACCCACTCCACTCGTTTCACTTGATCCAAGATATCGCAAGCAAATTTCATCAATAAAACAAGGAGGGGGTTTATTCATGCACAAAGGGCTTTACAATGAAGCCATGCAGCTCATGGGTCAGGCCAACGCTTACACTTTAACCTCATTTTCCAACGGACGGAACTCGCTTTGGAGTGAAGGGCTGCACCCATCCATTAAAAATGCCTGCCCCCTGCTTTGAGAATAGCCAAGGTCGCATTATTCAGCTCGTCATTAACGAAAACACACACCACTGGAAAATGAAAGGCAAGTTTCGCCGTCTCGGGAGTCAATCTCGTTTCAAAATAGATCACACTGTGTTGAATTGACTCATGAGCTCGATCAAAGATTTTTCTCTCAAAACGATGAGTGTCAAAGAATGCGATTTTCATTTTTCCGTTTTTCCTCAGCTCCGCTCCTATTCAAGTTATAGACCCAAAAGGATTCAAAATCTGTCAAGTAATCTGTATTTTTTAGTGCCTATTTTTAAAAAATTTTCGTAAATAGAGGGATGAACTACTATTCTGATTCCAGTGAGTGGCGATATCTGTTTCGAAACGCAATTGACTGGGACACGATTATTCCACTTTATCAGCCTAGTTTTCCAACTCCTGACGGATTTAACAATCAGGAGGAGCTCCTTTCTTTTTACGAAGACCTATTGACCGCCACAGGCAAATGGGCTGCTGAAACTCTCACCCCAAGAGCTGCTGAGTTAGATCAGGTGGGCGGAGGAAAGCTGGTAGAAGGACAAGTCCAAACATCCAGCGTACTCCAACAAACCTATCATGAAGCTCGAGAGATGGGTCTTTTTGGCATGACCATGGATGCCCGCTTTGGTGGCATGGGAGTACCCGCCTCGATTGGAATTCTCAGTTTTGAGCAAGTTTCTCGAGCCTGCGTGTCCACGAATACTCAACTCGGTTTTTTTTCTATCATTGCCGATATGATTGAGCGGTTTTGCCCAACTGATCTC
>JANNCA010000376.1:0-6776 GCA_031386075.1 Oligoflexia bacterium | reverse complement strand
GCCTAGAAGTGAATAAGGAAAATCTCTCTGAAGCTCGCTCTAGAATTGCAGATACAGATATTGCGGCTGAGACTTCCGAGCTCGTTCGGGGGAATATTTTACAATCAGCTGGTGTGGCAGTTTTGGCCCAAGCTAACTCTCTGCCAGGAATGATGCTGAAGCTTTTGAATTAGTCATTTGCGCCAGAAATTCATGGATAAAGTGTTCATGAATTTCTTTTATACCTGGGGGTACCGAGCCTCCGGGGTTAAGTTATCGCGGCGGCCTGCCGAATGGATCAGGGAGAGGGGTCTCCTATGAAAATTCAATCTTTAACAACTGGATCAATCGGATATTCTAGAAAAGTTCGTGACAAATCGGATGGACAATCCCCAGGGCAGCAATCTCCTGAGCAAAATTCAGATCAATCCAATCAAGACCATGCAAAAGAACAAGAAACTCAAGATGAAATTACCTTGGAAAAATTAGAGCAGGCTGTAGAAGCGTTTCAGTGCGATCATCAAACACACACAAATGGCTTGAGCGCCTCTGTTTCAGGCGCTGGGCCTGGGTTGAAGGTCATTTTAAAGGACGTTTCCGGAGGAGTAGTTCGCCAGCTTACAGGGGAAGAGTTTCTTCGCTTAGGTGAAACTGCATCCCGAGAAGGTAAAATTCGCGGAAAAATCCTTGATCAGAAACTTTAGAATCGTTAATCCCATGAGAGGATGAGTCTTCTTATTGTTTCAGATATGCACATTTGGGGTCCTGAGGATCCTTTGTATACTTCCCTGATCGCTCTGGTGAGACGTCGGGCGGGTCCTGGTGATACCGTGGTCCTTGCGGGCGATTTATTTGACCTATTTGTCGGTAACAAGCGGATTTTCAAACAACGTTACTCAGCTTTTTTTAGCGCTCTATCGGAGGCAGCGAGTCGCGGGGTTCAATGCCATTATGTTGAAGGTAATCACGATTTTTTATTGCACAAGGCCTTGGGGCGTTTGCCAGGGGTCAGTATCCATTCCCATGACGTGACTCTGGAGATCGGTGGGAAGAAGTTTTATTTTGCCCATGGAGATACGGTGGTCAGTACGGACTATGGATATCGGTTTTTGAGAGCTTTTCTTCGAAGCCCTTTAATGAAGGCCTTTGTCTTTCTGATGCCGGGAAGCTGGATACAAAAAATCGGAGAAAAGAGTAGCTATCAGAGTCGAAAGCGGAAACCCCTATTGCCTACTCAGTTTCCACTTAAGGAAATTGAGCGTTTAAGACGATCTTTCCGAAGTTTTGCGGCTGAACGACTCGCTCAAGGGTGCGATTTTGTGGTGATGGGGCATTGCCATGATTTGGATGAAATGATGTTTAAAATTGATGGCCGGCAGGGTCAATACGTGAATGTTGGCTACCCACGGGTACATGGATCTTACCTGTCTTGGTGCCCAGGTGAAAGTAAAATTGAAAGAGAAAGGCTGCCTTAACGCACCCCGAAAGGAATTCCTTCGTAGAGTCTGGGTATCGAAGCGATCGTCCGAAAATCAGAGCTTTGACCTCCAAATAAATCAGCATGAAGAACCTATCCTTTGCTAATGTATTGACAATCATCATGAAGAAAATTCGGCCACTGAAGATCAAAAAAATAGGCTTAGTGATTAAACACCATCAACCTGAGGCAGCTGCATTTGCAGCCGAGGTTGCAGGATTTCTGATTTCTAAAAAAGTTCAGATTTTTTTTGCGAAGGAGAGCGAACTGCTCGCTAAAGATCTTGGGCGCAATCTGATGACTCGAAAGAGCGAAATTCGTGTTGTTGGTAAAGCGGAACTTGTAGATGTCTGTGATCTCATTGTAGTTTTAGGGGGAGACGGAACATTTTTAAGTATAGCAAGGCTGATGAGAAGCCGAAGCATTCCTGTTCTGGGAGTGAATATGGGGCAGCTCGGATTTTTAACTGAAATTAAAAGATCTGAAGCCATTCGAACTCTCAATGATCTCATTGAGGGAGCCCCTCCATTAATCAATGAGCGCGCTTTACTTGAGGTTACGCTTCAGCGGAAGAAAAAAATCATTTTTAAAGGCCCTGTTGTGAATGATGCTGTGATTTCAAAAGGGGCTATCGCCCGAATTATCGGTATTCAGGTCTGGGTCAATCATCAATGGGTTCACCATGTTCGTGCGGACGGAATTATTGTGAGTACAACGACTGGATCAACCGCCTATGCACTTGCAGCAGGAGGACCGATTGTTGAGCCTACAGTTCCTGCATTGATCGTTGCTCCCATTTGCCCCCATAGTCTTACCTTGAGACCTCTAGTGATTCCTGACTCCTATGAAGTCAGGTTGTGTTTAGATGATCGACCTGGACATGTTCTCCTGACTTTAGATGGTCAGGATGCTGTGGACATGAAAGAAGATGATGTTGTGACTATTAGGAAATTTGAAAAGCACTCTCTCCAGCTCATTTCTTCTCCTGAACGGGATTATTTTAGTCTTTTACGAGAGAAGTTAAAATTTGGAGTGCGGGACTAATGGAAAGTTCGGAATCGGGCCCTGTTGACTCCAGGAGCAGGAATCTAAGTCGCAACAGAACCCGATTCCGAACTTTCAGTAGCCCCAAAAGGAGGGCCTCTTGAAATGCTAGAAATTCTCCGAATCAGAAATATTGCTATTATTGATTCAGCCGAAGTGCGGTTTAAGAGGGGGCTTAATATTCTCTCTGGAGAAACAGGGGCAGGAAAATCCATCGTGATTGAGGCAATCTCCCTTCTTCTAGGAAGTCGGGCGACCTCAGAACTGATTCGTTCCGGATGCGATGAAGCCGTGATCGAAGGTTTGTTTGATATTTCCGAAATACCCTGGATGGCTTTACGTCTGCAACAATTTGGGTTTGAGGGGCAAACGCAGGATCTTCTCATCAAGCGAAGCGTGCATCGGGCCGGTCGGCATCGCATATCCGTCAACGGGGAGTTAGCCACACTTTCCACTCTCCAAGCCCTCTGTGAAGGCTTGATCGACTTATGTGGTCAGAATGAGCATCAATCTTTGGTCAAGCCACTTCTTCAGCTCGAGCTTCTAGATCGTTTTGGAGGTTTACTCGATCAATCCAAGAACTTGGCTAGCCTCTTAGTTCGATTCCGTACGCTCATGAAGGAACGAGATCAGCTTCGTCGGGAAGACCATGAAAGTGCAAAAAGAACCGACTTTTTAAAATTTCAAATTGAGGAGATTCGAGCTGCCGAATTGGTCTTAGGAGAAGAAGAAGATCTTCAACAGCAAAAACAAATATTGCAGTCCGCAGCGCATCGGGCGCAAATGTCAGAAAGTATTTGTGAAGTTTTAGAAGCAGATGAAGGAGGTGCCCTCAATATTTTGCGGACTGCGCTTCAGAAATTGAGGACTCTCCATTCGCTCGACAGTCAAGTCCATAGTATTTCCGAGTCCATGGAAAGAGCATTGATTGAAACTGAAGATACGGGTGTTGCTTTACGTCGTTATATTCAGTCAGTAGATTTGGACTCTGAGCGACTCCATGGAGTACAAGAGCGGCTATCAGTCCTTGCAGATCTTAAACGCAAATACGGCAGTCATGTTTCAGATATATTGGAAACCCTCGCTCAATTGGAAGTGGAACTCGGATCAATAGGGCAGGCGAATAAAAGGTTAGATCTTCTTTGTCATGATCTCGAAACTTTAGAAGGAGTTCTTAACGAACATGGCAAAAAAATTTCAAGTGCTCGAAGAAATGTTTCCGAGATATTAGGAGTTTCCGTTACGGAAGAGCTTAAAGATTTAAAAATGGGCGAAGCAAAGTTTTTGGTCGAAATCAGTCATAGAGACCCAGTTTCTGAATGGAATATGAGTGGACCTGATTGTGTTCAATTCGTAGTTCAAACGAATCGGGGAGAGCCAGCCCGGGCCTTAGGGAAAATTGCATCGGGAGGGGAGCTATCTCGATTAATGCTTGCGATTCGCCGAGTGATAGCCGACCGGGGAGGGATCGGAGTTTATTTATTTGATGAAATTGATGCCGGAATTGGCGGACAGGCAGCGTTTCAAGTGGGTAAAAAATTGAAGTCAGTCGCGGCTTATAACCAAGTGATTTGTATAACACACCTTCCACAAGTGGCCTCATTTGCAGAACATCATTTGATCGTTCGTAAAAGGATCAGTGGATCCAGAACATTGACTGAAGTGGTTGAGCTGACTTCAGAGGAACAAAAAGTAGAACTGGCTAGGATGTTGGGGGGGGCGGAGCTCACATCGAAAAGTCTAGCCAACGCGGCAGAACTTTTAGAACTAGCGAGAGCGGTCTAAATAAATGTCACCTTCAGGGACCACAGAAATTTTGGACTGAGGGCTTTTGCGACTTTAGATTTCTGCGCCCGGAGCAAACGGCACCCAATCCAAAATTTCTAGCAGTCTCTCGACTTAATGAGCGCCGGAATCCCTTGCTCACGCCACTGGCTCAGATTTTTTGGCAGATAGTCTTGAAGTAAGGCCTTCATATAGGTAGCCTGTCCCTTCTGGTGGCTGGATAAAAGGTCTTTTAAAATGGATAGAAGGTCAGCTTCCAGCAGGCTTACGGGTAATAATATTCCAATTCTAAGGACTTTTTTTACATTTGCGATGGCTTGAGTAAAAGTGGTGACCCCATCGATGAGATTTGTGAATTGTGTATAAAATCCGGGTTGAATTTCGCTTTTTTGAATGAAGCTTCCTGACTTTCTGCTAAATTCTTCTAAAAAAATGAGATATTCTGACAGGTTATTGAGTGTGTCTTGAGCTATTTCTTTAGGGTGGGGGGATGCTTCGTTTTCATTGACAGTTAAATTGTTCATGAAGGGAGATCCTGCTCAGGAGTGGGAGGGAGGAGTTCAAGCGCTGTCACGGTTGCGGCCTTGACCGCCATAGGCTTAATGAGCGCTAAGGTAGCAAAAATCCACTGTCGAAAAATCAAGACCCCCTCATTAATCTGGCGGTAGCATTCGGCTGTTTCTTTACCGAGATCAGATAGATGAGCGCCCTGTAAATGATGCATTAAGACTTTCGACATTTGTGAAAATCCCATGAGTGCGGGATGAGTTTTCGTGATTCGCTCCAGCAAAGTCTCCAGGTCAAGTAAGCTTTTACCGAGTTCTTGAATTTCTTCGCGATCTCGGACACCCATAATCTTGTCCGATTTCAATGCTAGGCTTTTCTGTCTCAGTGAGTCAGCTGTTTGGCTTGCCTGAAGACAGATTTTAGAAAGCACCTGTGTGGAATCCGACATTTCTCTGAGTTTCTGAATGAGGGAAGGACTCATCGATTCTCTGGTGAGCTCCTGTCCAACTGGGGGTAGCCAGCCACAGTACCACCCTCGAGCTAAATGCCCCATGACCATTCCCGTCCACTCTTCGATTCTGAGAGGCCTTTTGAGAATCGGCTCATACAAGACGCCCCCTCCGTCACTAGGATTGCGAATCCGGGTTCGATAGGCACGAATAGCGCTGAGTGAGTGAGACCACCCGAGTCGAGAAAAATGAGTTTCGATTGAAATTTGCCTTCTATGTGCCCACTCATTGTTGGCGTAGGCCCAAGTTGCGTAGATTGCTTCAGCTGGAATATCTGAACTACAAGTATGTTGAACGTGTGGATCGGAAGTCTCGACTAAGCAGCCTTCACAATTTCGAGCGGAAGTGACAACGTAATGTCCGTTTCCGTAAGGGCCGGTTTCAAAATAGCGAATGGATCCAATTGCAATATTTAGGACCCGTACCCCTAATACACTTGCTAAGTGAATCGCTGCTGAGTCGCCAGCAATCAGCCATTGACTGCGGCTAATGGTCGACGCCCACAAATCGAATGAGGTTTTTCCTACCAGGTTCACAAGATGAGTGATAGCCGGGTGATTTTTCATTTCTTCTAAGATGAGTTGGGATGAAGGGAGTTCTGCTTCTGTTCCAAGTAAATAAATTCCGTGGTCAGGGTGTCGTTGTAAAATAAACTGAATGAGTTGCACCCAACTTTTTACACTCCAAATGCTTAAGTTTTTAACTGCACATAATTGAATGGAGATCCATTTTCTACTACTTGAATCTGTATTAGACGATCGCACCTCATCTTCAGTGAGCTGAAGTGAGAAGAATCCTTTTGAAGTGACAGTTGAATTCCCGTCTCCAATGGGATCGCCCTTGTGAATTTGCAAAGCCGTCAGAAATTGAGTTGTAAGAATGTCAGTGAGATGAATATTCTGGTAAATTTTATTTTGCACAATCGCCTGAATAAAATGACTCCATCCGTCAGCTCCAGCAAAAGTAGAATCGCGGCGGCGAGTGTAGCCGAGCTTGACTCTAGCAGGAACAAGAGCTGTTAGGTAGCTGCTGGATTCAGAAAAAGTCCAATTGATCACCATATCCCATGGGTCTTTGACGAGGGGAGCTATCCAGCGGGCTAGGTCACCGAGGGTTTGAGTTTTATTTTTTTCTCCATGAATGATTGGGCCCAAAAGTTCGGCCGTAGGAAAGGTAATTACACTGTGAATCCATGGAATTCTCTTGGCAGCGCAGGAAAAGCGGTCGCGACATAAAAAATGAATTTCCAAGTGGGGATAAAGTTGTTTGGCAGCACGCAAAGCCATCAGACTTTGTAGAGTGTCTCCTAGACGGGCAAGTTGAACGATGAGGCATCGAATGGGTGGGCCGGAATTTACATCGAGGCGGGGTGAAAGAGTCACTGGGATTTCCTTTCTTCCTCAAAGTGGCTTGGACTGAGAAGTCGTTGCTCCTCAATTAGGCAATGAAGTAGGTTGATTAGCAAGAGTTCTACA
>JANNCA010000334.1:0-7950 GCA_031386075.1 Oligoflexia bacterium | reverse complement strand
TTATGATTCAATTTGCGAAGAAAATTTCTATAGTAGGTTTTGTTTTGGTGGTCTCTTATTTCGGAATCGAAGTGGGGCAGCATCTATCGAAACAAACGGCTGAATTTCAGCTCGTTCGAGCGACATCTGCGAATGCTTCCTCTACGGGGCAGCAGGATCGTTACGAAAATTTGGAACTTTTCAATCGGGTCCTTCATTTTGTCGAGGCAAATTACGTCGATGAAGTGAAAAATCGCACCCTCATTGAAGGTGCGATTAAGGGGATGCTCGAAACTTTGGATCCTCACTCTAATTTTTTGCCCGCCGACCTTTATAAAGATATGCAAATCGATACCAGTGGGAAATTCGGTGGATTAGGCATTGAAATCGGAATGAAAGATAATATTCTGACAGTGCTAGCCCCGATTGAGGATACCCCAGCCTGGAAAGCAGGACTCAAGCCAAACGATCGCATTGTTAAAATTAACAGCGAAAGTACGAAGGGTCTCAACTTGGTAGAGGCTGTGACAAAAATGCGTGGAAAACCGCAGACTGAAGTCATTCTATCAATCTATCGAGAAGGCTTTGAAAAGATAAAAGACATTAAAATTATTCGAGACATCATCAAGATTAAGTCTGTTAAAAATGAATTACTTGAACCTCAGTATGGATATGTCCGTCTGACGACCTTTAATGAGAATGCTGCTCAAGATGTAAAACGGGCTATTGATGAAATGGGGAAAAAGGCAAAACTTCGAGGCCTTGTTTTTGACCTGAGAACCAATCCAGGAGGTTTACTCGATCAGGCCGTAGAGGTGGCGTCGCTCTTTATCGATGATGGAGTAGTCGTGTCCACCATTGGCAGAAATCGGGATCAAAAAGATGTTAAATATGCCCGAAAGGGAATCGCCTTTAAAGACTTTCCTGTCGCAATTCTTGTGAATTCAAGCACAGCTTCTGCTGCTGAAATCGTTGCAGGGGCCCTTCAAGATCATCATCGTGCTATTATTATGGGGCAGGCCACCTTTGGTAAGGGATCTGTTCAGACGGTCATTCCATTGCCTCCAGACATGGGTCTAAAGTTGACTATTGCTCGATATTATACTCCCAGTGGACGTAGCATTCAGGAGAAAGGCGTTCAGCCGGATGTCTTCTTGGAAGAATATGATTCGAAGCTCTTGGCTCAAGCAAAGTTGAAGGGAGATTCCTTTCGCGAGCGTGATCTAAAAGGTCATATGGTCAATACGGATGAAGAAACGAGTGCGAAAGAGTTTAAGAAGGAAGAATTAGAATCGTTAGGTAAAGATAAGAAAAAAATGGGAGCCGAAAGGTCCTCTAAAGACGGTTCCAAGGATAACTCTAAGGACAGAGACAAGGACGATGACGATATGATTCCTATGAGAATGAATCCAAAAGAAGATTATCAAGTGAGACAAGCATTGATTTCACTCAAATCCTACGAGGTTTTTAAGAAAATTTCTGGGGATGAAAAGACTTTACCAGTAGAGAAGGGCGCCTCAAATGGAAATGAAAAATCTCCATGAACTTCCGCTTTTTTCGAAGTCTGTGCTAGTTTCAGAGAAGAAAGAGCTGCCTAAGCGGTGGACCGTCTCTGAACTCACGTCTCAAATTCGCGGAGTCTTAGAGCCTGCATTTTCTCAAGTCTGGGTTCAAGGCGAAGTCAGTAATTTTAGGCCTGCCGGTTCGGGACACGTTTATTTTTCACTCAAGGATGAGGGGTCCTGTATCTCTGCCGCTGTTTTTGGTTGGGGAGCGCGCCAGAAGTCTCAAAAGCCTAGCTTTGAGCTGAAAGACGGCTTGAAGATCCTTTGTAGAGGTAAGGTGGCAATCTACCCTCCTCGAGGGAACTATCAACTCATCGTTGATTTAATTGAACCTTTGGGTGCAGGAGCTTTGCAGTTGGCTTTTGAGCGTCTCAAAACTCAGTTGGCATCAGAGGGGCTTTTTGACGGTTCGCGAAAGCGGGCACTGCCAAGATTTCCTTCTCAAATTGCAGTGGTGACCTCTCCTTCGGGTGCAGCGATTCAAGATATGTTGAATATTTTGAAAAGGCGGGCTCCCCATGTTCGTGTGGTGGTAGTACCGGCCGTCGTTCAAGGAGATGACGCTCCAGCTCAACTGATTCGTGGGCTCCAAATCGTCAATCGAAACCGATTGGGAGATGTCGTTGTTTTGGCTCGTGGAGGCGGAAGTATCGAAGACCTTTGGGGGTTTAATAGCGAAGAGCTCGCCCGTGCTATCGCAAAGTCTGAAGTCCCTGTGATTTCAGCGGTGGGGCATGAGATTGATTTTACTATTTCTGATTTTGTATCAGATCTTCGTGCACCTACGCCTTCAGCGGCAGCAGAGATCATAACGGGTCACTGGGTAGAGGCGGGTCATCGAGTTCAAGAGATTTCAAGACGACTCAGGTCGGCTCTTCAGAGAGATTTGGGTACTCGCAGAGTCTTATTGTCCCATGTGGCTGCTCGACTCGTGAGTCCCCGAGATCGTGTTCGAGAACAAGCGCAAAGGCTGGACGAACTTGTTCATCGTTTGGAAGGTTCTATTCAAGTGAAACTTGAAAGGCGAAGAGGATTTCTTCAGCAGTGGGTGGGGAAGCTCGATGCTCTTTCGCCTCTTCGAGTTTTGGAGAGAGGCTATGCTCTCGTTCGAAACCCCTTGGATGGGGGAGCGGTGGTCAAAAGTGCTCAAAAAATAAAACCAGGTCAGGAATTAGAAATTACCTTTTATGATGGACAAAGGGCGGTTCTCGCAATCTAAATTGGGATTTTTTCGGGTCGGTGTGGTTGCTCATCTGTTTCTATTGGCCTGTTGTACGACCGGCACGATGCCTATGGCCTCTATTACCCATCCATTGATCACTCCTGATCAGAAGCAGCTTCCGGAGTTGGACCTTCGTGCCGAGCTCTCTTCCGTAGAGGTCGTGGCAGGGACGATTACCTTGATTACGGTCCATGTGCCTCAGGCCTCTCCTGGAGCAGTTCTCGGGAATTTCGAGGGGATTGAGCTGCCTTTTTTCCCGGAGCCTGATCTTGGGCATGGAGTTTACAGTGCCGTGGTGGGGGTCCCTTATGATCGCAAACCCGGCCCCGGCGAAGTGGTTGTTCGATTGATCCAAGCAGGGCAGCCTGAGTCTATTCTCCAGTTAAAGTTGAATGTGTTGGATGGGCACTATTCTTCCGAAGTTCTGCATGTCAATAGTCGACGTGTCAATCCGACTCGAGCGCAAGACTTATTGAGAATTAAAATGGAACAAGCAGAGGTTTTAGAAATTTACACGAGAGTAACACTTCAAAAATTTTGGAGAGGTCCCTTCGTTCTTCCTATTCAGAGTCGAGTCACTAGCCCCTTTGGGATCAGGCGAATTTACAATGGTCAGTTGAAGAATTTTCATCCAGGCATGGATTTGAAGGCACCGATGAAAACAGCGATTTATACTGCCGCTCCAGGAAAAGTCGTTTTAGCTAAAGATCTATTTTACACTGGAAATACGGTGATGATTGATCATGGCTATGGAATTATTACGCTTTATGCTCATATGAATCAATTAGCCGTCCATTTGGGGCAAATGGTTGCCGAACATCAACTTTTGGGCCTTTCCGGAAAAACCGGAAGAGTGAATGGCCCGCATCTCCATTGGCAAGCGGTCGTTCATCACGTTAAGGTCAACCCCCTGGGGTTGACTCAGGTGATTCGGTGACCTTAGGGTCATGGTTTTTGTTCTTTTTTTCTATTTTTTATTGTTTATCTGCGGAAGCCGCTCGTGTTGGCACGGTGGATGCCGAGCAAATTGAAGTTCGTCAGAAGCCAGACCTCACTTCTACGGTTTTAGAACAATTGCCTCGGGGAAGTCCTATTCAGGCAAGTAACCATCCGGCGGAGGGGTTTCATAAAATTCGAACTCAATCGGGTATCCTGGGTTGGGTACCCGTGAATTCGCTTCATTTGGAGCCGGCTCCGTCCGTGAGTGAGCAGGATGAAACGTCTGGTAAAGTACCTTTGAAATCCCGTGAGGAAAGAGTCAAGTCGACCCCTATGAAAGTGAGGGTTCGGCTTTTAGGAGGAATGGATTTTTTTTCGTTAGGTGGGGTGATCAACAATTTGGGTAGCCTTGGAGGAGGGTATCATTTTGGCGGAGAGCTTTGCTTGATGGTGACTGGACCTGTGGGGATTGTCTTTCGAGGCGAATCGATCTTTAATTCTACCCGTTTGACCGATAGCGTTTCTGGACTTATCTATCAAGTGAGTGTGAATAGTTTGCCGATTGAATTAGGATTTGAATATGTACTTCTCGGCAAGGCTTTCTCTATTCACTTTGGATTGTTGGGGGGGGTTACAATTCCCACATCAATCACCACGACTCTATCAAGTACGGGAGATGTTAGTCGCTTCTTGAATAATAGTTTTACCCTTTTGGGAAGGGTGAATTGTAATTGGCAGTTTGCGGAGTGGGTGTCGGTATTTTTGGAGGGAGGATATCGCTCCTTGGTGACCTCAGGTTTTACTCCGACCAACGCCCCGGGAACTGCAGCTGGGATACTTCAGTCTTCGTTTAATTTGAATTTGACTGGAGCCATGATGAGCGCAGGTCTGAGTTTTGGGTTTTAGGACCTGAACTCATCATGAATTTTAAGATGAGTCAGTTTCGCTTTTTTGAAGGCCTATTCGGCTTTGGGTCTGATTAACTGACGGCATTCAGGACAGACCCTCTGATAGTGGAAGCTATCGGAAATACAAGCGAGACAAAAGCTATGTCTTGAACCGCAGCTGACCCTTACGGCCGGATTTTCGGGGGTATTGAAGTCTGGATCTCCTGCGCCGATCCTACAAATGGTGCAAAAGCTCTCTGCCTCGTTCTTATCCGTTATAGTCCAATAATGGTCATCTGGAAGAATCTGGGTTTCGTGGCGAGAATGAGTTCCATTTTCGACGCTCTCCTCCCAGAGTCGCTGCTCAAATTCGTCTGAAAGGAAGTCTAATTCTGTACCAGATAGTGGGGTGGTGTGTAAATACTCTCTCATTGGTCCTAGATCCTCTTGAGTTATGATGAGTTCTAGAATCGAATGTCGCATTTCTGCTAATGAGTCTTCAGGTTCGATGGGCTCAAAAACATTTATTTGTTCAAGAACATCGTAGATAGCACCTTCCTGATCGAAAGGAATGTCTAAAATAATTAAATTTGAACATTCTTGAGCACGCGAGATCAAAGAGTGAAAGGCACTTGCACGCTCTAAGATTTGATTTTTTAACTGATCTGTGGAATCCACTCCGTTCAACAGAATTTCGAATCTTATTAATATTTGAGTTTGATCTAAATTTTCTTGAATCTGGAAATAAACAGTTTCAATGACTTCAGTGATTTTTAAGGATTGTATTTTGGCTCTTGGGTCAAGATTTTCAAATTTTTTAATGACAGGCATATTCATAGTCTGGGTCCAGACTGCTTTAGAGGTTGAAGGTAGAGCTAAAGAGATGAATATTGTGATTAAGGTTAATTTGTTTATCATATTTGTTTTGTCTCCTGATCGTCAATGTTCAGCACGGCCGCATTGCGGTGACTTTAGTTTTATTTTTCAAATTTATATCCTGCTCCTCGAATCGTAATAAAATGCTGAGGTTGTTCTGAATTTTCTTCAAAATGTTTTCGGAGTCTTCCGAGGAAGTGATCGACTGTCCGAGTTTTTGGGAGAAAGGTAAATCCCCAGACGTCTTTCAGTAGCCTGTTCCTAGAAATGATGATGCCAGGTTGGGTGATGAGACAGGTTGCTAGTTTAAATTCCAAGGGGGTGAGCGTTATCCAGCCTTTCGGTCCTAGAATTCTGAGTGTTGATGGATTCAGGTGCCAAATTTGAGGTTGAGATACTGAATTTTGAAATGCAGATTTTCTACGAGATAATGCGCGAATTCTTGCCTCAAGTTCTTCCCATGAAAATGGCTTGGGTAAATAGTCGTCTGCCCCTTGATTCAGTCCTTGTACTCGGTCTTCGGTTTGTCCGGAGGCTGTTAGAATGAGAATCGTACCAGAATAATTTTGTTTTCGAAGGAGTGTACAAAGGTCTAGGCCATCCCCATCGGGGAGGGTTCGGTCGAGTAGAATAAATTCAGGAGTAGATTGTTTCAATAGGGATTGCGCTTCTGAAAGAGTGGATGCACAGATGGGGGTGATCCCTAATTTATGAAGAGCGATTTGGAGTGCAATAGCTAGATTGGGTTCATCTTCTACGAGGAGTGCTGAGTTAAAAAGTGAGGGTGTCACCCGATGAATTCCGATCCTTCTAAAGTAAAAATTGCACCCTTTCCCTTGCCTGGACTTTCACCTCGCAAGGTGAGCCCCATAGCTCTACTGGCTGAATGGGCAAGATAGAGACCTAGACCGGTTCCCGAAATTGCATAGGGTGCCTCATTTCGCGATCTAAAAAACCTGTAAAATATTTTTTTAGAGTCCTGTGGGTCAAATCCCCATCCCTGATCTTCGACTTGGACTTGCCATTGGGCTCGGGTTTGAAATCTCTTTTTCGGTACTTGGAGAGTTCGAATGACGACATGGGGAATAGGGGTCTGTGAAAATTTTTTGGCGTTGTTGAATAAATTGTCCATGATTAAATGAATGGATCGGAGGTCAACGAGAACTCGAATGGTGAGAGGCTCGCCCTCGCGGACGAGAGTTGCATGTGGACCCAGTATTTGCTTCCAGTGTCCCCAGGTTTCTTGGATCCAGTTCTCTAAGAGGAGGGGTTTTCTTTTGTGAACAGCAAGATTAGATTGCCAGCGGGCAGCTTCTAGCAAGGCGTTCACTTCTTCTCGAAGGCGCTTAAGTTCGATTTGATGGGAGTCCCAGAGTTGGCGAATTTCAGTTTCAGAAATGCCCCCCGCTCGAATGAGGCTTGAGCTGAGTTCAATAGCAGCAATGGGGGTTTTAAGTTCGTGGCTCACGGTAGCTAAAAACTCCGATTGTTGTTGGTTGAGTCGCATTTCCTTCAGGAGTTTGACAAAAATGAGAACTGTCATTGCCAAGGTGGCTGTAAACCCCAAGGTACCTAAAATCATCCGTAGCATGAGGCTTGCGGCCGGCATGTTGAGGTCGCCGGTGATCGATAATTTTTTGGCGAGGATGAGGATGTGCTGGTAATCTCGAACTAGAACTACATTCCAGCCAGTGGCCAGCACTCCGAGAAGGATAGCTACTGATAAAAAAAGAATAATCCAAAGCCGGCGACGTTTTCTTCTGATCATAGATTTAAATTGCGATTTGAATTGCGGATTTGCGTCTGTTTAAAGGACCAATTTGTGTCCTTGTATTACATTTATTTTATTTTGCAATCTTTATCTTATTTTGCAACCTTTTTCAAATAGGGATATTTTATGATGATCTATGAACTCAGTCATTCTCATGGTTTTGGTTCTATTATGCACTTCCTGTGCGGTTCCGTATAAGCCCTGCACCCTGGGAGGCCAGCCGCCTCGTGAAGGTGCTATTCCGTTTCAGGGAGTCAAACGGTGTTATCAAGTTCCAGATGGGCTTGGAAAAACACTCAATCATGGGAAATATTTCGAATGGTTTTCGAATGACAAAATAGCAATTACAGGCGAGTACAAGAGGGGTAAAAAAGTTGGAAGGTGGATTGAGTATAATGAAAAAGGAGTCAAAGTTTCGGATAAGTACTTTGATGAAGGAAAAGAAATTGCGCGGCCTTGATCCCCTGGAAGGGTAGGTTAACTCAGATGAATATTTTAACAGTTAAAAATCCCTATTCTAACCAATTGCTTGGGGAACTCCCCTATACAACGGACCAGGAGTTAGATCGGGCGGTGAGCTCTTCGTACAATGCTTTTCAAAAGTGGAAGGAGTCAAGCGCTTGGGATCGTTCCCAGCTCTTACTTCAAGCCGCGGATCGCCTCGCAGCTGACGAGCCAGGAATGAGTCAGCTCATCAACCACGAAGCCGGT
>JANNCA010000314.1:0-3393 GCA_031386075.1 Oligoflexia bacterium | reverse complement strand
GCCTATAAAGATGGTGACTGAAGAACGGCATTTTGAAGATATAGGGAGTAGTATTCAGAGGTTCACTACTGATGACAAATACCTTGTCTGGCTTTCCGGTAGTTTGTACTACATTGCCAACATTAGAGATAGATAGGGGGTGCATGGCTTCTATCGCGTGAGGGTGGTCTATGTCCCAAAAGAGAATCACGTCTTTTTTTTCTTTTAATATTTTTTTAAGGTCGTTGGCTCTAGGAGCATGAAAGAAGTCAGTTTTCGCTGAGTTTGCTACTTTTTGCCCAAATTCGATATCTTCAGGTCTTTCTGAAATCGTAATAATAGTTAACATACATTGATTATGCAATAAAGAGTGTTTGCCAGCTAGTTCTATTGCTGAGTATAATTTGAATACATAGAGTGCAATAATTTCTATTGCCTCAAAAGGAGTTCCTTTTGCTCACTGCAAAGAAAGATAGAAAAAACCAAAGTTACTTAGTCCAACTCATTGGAGCTGTGGATGATGACGCAAACCTTGAGGAAGCCATAGGACCGCTTCCTAAGCCCCCTTTTGAGCTGCATATGCATTGTGGACAGGTGAATCGGATCAATTCTGTAGGGGTCAAGGGATGGATTAAGTATTTTCAACAGATTCAAGTGAGTCAGATTCCCTTGTTTTTTTGGGAATGTTCTCCACCCATTGTTCAGCAGATGAATCTGGTTTTTAATTTCCTTTGCGGAGGTAAGGTTCTTACGGTTCAAGCTTCATTTTCTTGTGATGCTTGTGATCATATATTTTTACAAACTCTTAAGGTGACCGATTTGTACCAATCTGGATTTCATGTGCCAGAGAGGAAATGTCCAAAATGTACTCAAGACGCGTCTTTTGACGACCTCCCAAAGATGTATTTTAAATTTTTGATGGCTCCATCGTCGGCACGTTAGTGTGAAATATTTGGATCGGGTCTTGTTGAATCCGAAGGCTGGGACGTTAAGTCGCAACATGACCCGATCTAAATATTTCAACAGATTCGAAAAGGAATTATTTGGTGAATATGGCAAAAATTCATATTTCATTGAAATATAAACTCTTAGTACTTTTGGTCTCGCTCCCCGTAATTGCTCTTTCTCTTTATCTTGTTTTGGCAACTCACCTTTTTGAGAGCGACAAAATTGCCTATGTCTTTGATTCAACTTCAATGGCAGCTCGAAGTCTATCTTCTCGGGTTCGTTTGGAGCTTGAAACAGAAGTCAAAGCACTGTCTCGAATTGCTGTTAGCTTTGACCTCGCTCGGAGTCAATTAAGGCCCATTCTAGGATCTTTGGAGAGTGAAAAAAACCTTCTGGCTGTACAGGGCTATCAGATTTCATCGAATCATGCCTTCGCTCGAAATCTTCATTGGGTCGCGAGCGACACCGAGTCGGGAGGCCTTGGGCCCGCTGCAGGCTTAGAGGATGAGGTTGAGAGTCGCTCCTTGATTCAGCGCTCACTTGAGGATGGTCTTGCCATAGAAGGGGTTCCAGGATCGACTGATATTTTGAAAATTGCGATGCCGTGGGTCAAGCCAGGAACGCGGAGGTCAGCTTTTGCAGTCGTAGCCTGGGTTCGCTTTGAAGAGTTGGGGGCGATTTTTACTAAAAGCTCAACTTATGTGCCGTATCTTGTGGGTCCGAGAGGGAATTTTCTTTTCGAGTCCATCAAGTCAAATATTCCGAGAATGGCAGCCAAAGCAAGTTATTTCAAGGGTTTGCTGCTTCGAAAGACGCCTGAGGGTACCGAAGAAACCGGTTCCGAAAGCGGGCCGATTTTATTAGCGTCATTTTCAAAGGTGGGCAGGGGCCAGTTAGTCACCGCCGCATTTGTAAAAAAAGAAGATGCTCTTCACGCCATAGATCTTTTATTTTGGAAGTCGATTCTCTTTTTTGTCGCACTCATTTCATTCTCACTTATTTTGAGTGTATTTGCATCAGGGCAGCTCACCTCAACTCTTCGAGCACTCTATATTGCGACTCAAAAAGTTTCTTCAGGAGATTTTTCAGTACAGGTTCAAGTTAAGTCGAATGATGAAGTGGGAAGTCTGGCGGAAAGTTTTAATAAAATGGCTGGTGAAATTTCGAGGTTGATATCTGAGACGGCTGATAAAGCTCGTATGGAAAAAGAACTGGAGACAGCAAAAACGGTCCAGGAAACTCTTTTTCCCGATTCAAATTTGGTTCATCAGCAATTACAGCTATCCGGATACTATCAACCTGCCAGTGAATGTGGCGGGGACTGGTGGTACTATAGCTTGATTCAGGGAAAGTTATTTGTATGGATTGGGGATGCAACAGGACATGGCGCTCCTGCGGCTCTGATTACGAGTGCCGCAAGATCGGCTGCATCTGTGATCGAAAATCTTCCAGACGTCACTCCTGGTAAAGCAATGCGGCTCCTAAATCAAGCGATCCATAGTACTTCTAAAGGTAAAATGATGATGACTTTTTTCATCGCATCCATTGACCCTGCAACAGGAGAGTTCGTTTATTCGAATGCGAGTCATGATCCCCCATTCTTATTGAGAAATACGGGTCAAAAATTGACTAAAAAGGATATTGAACCCCTAAATGAGGTGAATAACCCGCGTTTGGGTCAGGAGTCTGATTTTGAATTTTCGGAAGCCCGATTTGAACTTGGGGAAGGGGATTCTCTTCTTTTTTATACGGACGGGGTACCTGATGTGAAAAATCCAGCTGCAGAGGCTTGGGGGCAAAAGAATTTCTATAAAGCAATTTTGGCTGCGATTTCTGAAAATCAGCCCGTTCAGAGTAAGGTGGACGCTATTCGGAGCCAGATTGAAGGTTTTCGTTGCGGCGCAGAATTGCCTGATGACGTCACTTTCTTTCTTTGTCAATATGGGGCACGCTGATATAAAATTTATTAATGAAACTTGCCGATTTGAAATTAAAATTGATATTGATAACAGTCCTAAGTGCCCTGGGGTTCACTGTCACTTATGGAAGTTCGAATTGTTTTGCAAAAGTGAAGGGCATCTTTGGGTGGAAATCAGAAAAGGGAAATCTCATTCTCTTACTTCCCCAGCGCGAGGGAATTTTAGATCAGCAGGTGTTAGATCAATGGGTGGCTGGATTTAGTCAGTCCAGTTATTATACAGTGGATCAAAAAAATATTGTGCCTCCTCAGAATGTATTGATGGAGTATAAACCACATGGAATTCTCTCACTTTCGAATGTAGATCAAAAATTCAACGTCTGTGTGATTCCGAATCGACCTCATCAGATGTCGCAGAAAAGCGACTTATCGTCGAGACTTTTTGAGTCGCTGTCAGAAGCAGGACATTCACTTCGACCTCCGTCTGGATTTTTACTTTATTTAATTCCACTCGGGTTGGAGGATCTTCTCAAAGGGGAGTCTGAGCT
>JANNCA010000313.1:0-4987 GCA_031386075.1 Oligoflexia bacterium | reverse complement strand
AAGATTCAGGAGTTGGAGGCGAACCCCGGGAAATTACCGGGACTTTTTCCAGAGGACAAGAAACTTCTCGTGAAGCATTTAATTTTAGCTCATCACGGAAGGCTTGAATATGGATCTCCCAAGGAGCCCCATTGCTTGGAGGCATTGGTCGTACACATGGTGGATGACCTGGATTCTAAGGTCAATGCGATTCGACGGTTTATTGAGCTAGATCCAGCTACCGGGCGTTGGACGGGTCTCAATCGAAATTATGAACGATTCTTTTACAAGCCTGATTGGGCTATGAAATCTCAACAGGCGACTAAGTGAGCTCAAGACGAAAAAAACGTTGAGCATTCAATGTTGTCGCTTGAGCCACTTTTTCGAAAGTAACACCTTTGATTTCAGCTAGTTTTTGAGCAGTAAATTTGACCATAGAAGGCTCGCATTTTTTTCCGCGAAATGGAATGGGTGCTAAGTAAGGTGAGTCTGTTTCTATCATGAGTCGGTCGAGCGGAAAGGTTCGAGCTGCTACATGAACTTCTTCAGCTTTTTTGAAAGTCAGAATTCCAGAAAAAGAGATCAAGAACCCTAATTCTAAACAGCGTTGGCCAAATTCCAAGGTCCCCGTAAAGCAGTGGATCACTCCAGGAATTTGTATCGTAGTGGACAGAGAGGTAAAGCGGGAAGCGAATTCAGTGAGCGCACGGAGAAGGTCTTCTTCGCCTTCGCGGCTATGGATGACAACCGGTAGTTTCAATCGAATAGCTAGTTCGAGTTGTTTTTTTAGCCAGAAAATTTGCACCTCTTTGGGTGAATGATTGTAGTGATAATCTAATCCAATTTCGCCAATGGCCCGACACTTAGGATGACGAGCGGCTGATTCAAGAGTTTGCATTCCCTTGTCATTCAGCCCTGCCGTATCGTGGGGATGAATTCCGATGGTATGATAGACAGCAGGGTACTTTTCAGAAATCTTTTGGATCTCCGAAATTGAAGATAAATCAGTACCGATTGTGACCAGTGCTTGAACCCCTTCGTTTTCAGCTTCTCTGATTAAATCATCTGTGGTTTTAGGGAGAAAATCATAATTGAGATGGCAATGACTATCGATTAACTTCATGGTGGGGGCTGCTTTCGAGGAGGTGATCGATTAGCTGGATCCAGACAGCGATTGGCATGGCCCCTTCCACTCGATGGCCATTGATAAAGAAAGTGGGCGTCGATTGGACCCCTAAAACTGTGCCTTCTTCTACATCGCGAGCAATGGCAGTTTTTACTTCTGGGGAGTCCATACATCCCTGAATCTGAAGTGGGTCCTGTCGAGAGAGTTTCATGATTTCGCGAGTGATCTCAAGAGGTCGGCCTGGAGCAAAGGTCGCTTGTTCTTGAAATAATTTTTTGTAAGTTTCTTCAAATTTCCCCTGTTTATGTGCACAAAGAGCGGCTCGAGCCGCTTCGCAGGCAATCGGATGAGCTGTTTGTTGAACATTGGAGTTGCAGGCTTGGTTAAGAGGGAAATTTCTAAAGATGATTTTGATCTTGTGGGGATATCGGTTGACCACGGAGTTGATGTTATACGCAGCAATCCGGCAAAATGGACATTGGAAATCGCTAAATTCCACGAGGGTAATCGGAGCATTTGCAGGTCCAATAGAAAGCGGGTCGTCGCTGGTTCTAACAGAGACGACAGGGGTTTCCAGTATCGCTTTGACTGTATCTGATATCGTAGCCTCTGGAAAAGATTCTTCGTACAGTGCCCATTTTAAAGTCAATACAGAGAAAAGAAGACTGCCGCCCACTATCAGAGCAAAGACTTTCCATTGGGAGAGTTTGGGGCGATGCTGGCTCAGCCCCTCAGGACGCAGTACCCAGACCGATGCAAGGGCGAGAGCGCTGAGTCCGTCCATTCCCAAGCAAAGGAGGCAATAAGTTTTGATCTGAGTTGCCATGATGATGAGGTAAGAAAATGAAATAATCGACCCTAAAAGAGCGAGTCCTGCGCAGGCTCGAATCGCTTCGCGGCGCCAAAATCGTTGATGAGCAATAAGGCTGATGACGAAGAGGGCAAGAAACCAGCCTGTTGCAAAGCTAGAAATGGGTAGTCCTAAAACTAGCTCGGCACGAGGACTTGCAGCGACTAGATCGCAATTCATTGAGTCGTTGATATTACAGAATGATTTAAATCCGGCTGTTCCGCTTCGAACGCTGTAGAAATGTTGGGTTAAAAGAATGCCCGTGCCTATTGCGACTAATGCAACTCCATTCAGTAGGAAAAGCGCCAGCGGAGCTTTTCCGGTTTTAATGGGACTTTCATTTAAAGAGGATTTGGCGCGACTCATGAAACTACGGGCCTCCAGAACTTCCTGCACGGTAAATTAAGTACTCACCAAAAGCGAGGAGAATGAGTCCGCTGGCTGTTTTTATCTTTTTCATCCAATGGCCTGACCGTGGCAGGACTTGAAGGGCTCCGGCAAACGAAGCAATAACCAAAAGTAGGGTGCCTAAACCCAGCGAAAAGGAAAACATCAATAGGAATCCTAGACCTATGGATTGTGTTTTAGCAATATAGGCGAGAATCGAGGTCAGGACCGGGGTTGTGCAGGGAGCTGCTACAAATCCGGATGAGGCGCCTAGCAGAAAGGCGCCAGCCAACGTCATTTCTGGTGCAGATTGAATGAGTCGGGAACTGCGAGGAGACGGTTTCTGATTTAAAACCTTTCGTCTGAATTGACCCCAGAGGTGATCCCACCAGACGGCTGGATCAAAAGGAAGAACCTCTAACATAACCAGGGACGAAGCAGTGAGAATAACTCCCAGACTGATGTACCAGCTCCAATGATTCGTAAAAGATCCAAATACTTTGCCTGACACTCCGGCGATGACACCTAAAAAGGAGTAGATCATCGTCATTCCGCCTACATAAGCAAGTCCACGAAAACAGACATCCTTCCAGGGTCTCTTTTTTAGAACCTGGTTGCCTTTGTTTCCGCTTCCCCCCATACCGCCAATGACACTCACGGTGATTGGAATCATCGGGTAGACGCAGGGGGTGAGGCTGGATAATAGCCCTCCCATGTAAGCAATGACTAGGGCGATCAAGGATTGACCGAGTCCAAGACTTTTTGGGTCCCCAGAAAGAAGTTGAGTCAGGAATTCAGTGATCGAGTGCATCGTCTATGGTAGGCTCCTCGAATTGTGGGTAGGATATCATTCATTATTCAAGCTAACATCATTTGGGTATTTTTTGGATGCGTTTTCTTTTGGGTTGGAATATTAGGGGGGTGTTCTAAAAATGATCATCCTTCCTCGCCAGTATTGAAGGTTCATCTCGCGAACGAGCCGATGTCATTAGACCCTGTTCTAGCCGAAGATGGGGTATCCCTTCAGATATTAAACAATACCTGGGATGGACTCGTTGGCTATAATTTCGAGGGAGTACTTGAAAATAGACTGGCTGAATCTTACACGGTGTCGTCTGATGGAAAGACCTATGAGTTCCGGCTCAGGTCTGAGGCGCGTTGGTCGGATGGTCAGCGAGTGCGTAATCAGGATTTTATTTCCGCCTTTCGAAGAGCGCTGAGTCCTCGGTCTTTGTGTAAATTGGCTCCATTATTTATGTCCATTCGAGGGGCCCAAAGCTACCATGAGAATCGAAAGCCTTGGGAAACGGTCGGGATTACCGAAAAAAACGGAAAACTGATCTTCGAATTAGCACACCGAACGCCCACATTTATTCATACCTTGAGTTTGCCTCCCGCCATGCCGATCCGACAGGAAATACTCGATGCACACCAAGGGCGATGGCCGGACAACGCCCCCACGACGGGAGCTTATTCCTTGGTTGCCCATGAATTAGATCGGAAATTGGTTCTTCAGGCCCAAGCCTACTACTGGGGTAGGCGGAGTCCTCGGAATATTCCAAGAATTGAGTTTTATGTGATTGTTGATGAATCAACTGCGCTTCATCTTTTTGAAGCGGGACAACTAGATGTGCTGACTCGGGTCCCTTCTTTGGACTTTTCAAGGCTGAAGAAATTAGGGAGAATTTATACAAATTCCTTTTTGGCTACCTATTACCTTTCCTTTAATTGTAAAAAAGCTCCATTTAACGACAGAAATTGGAGAAGAGCTATCGCAGGTTCTATTCGGAAGGATGAAATTTCCCAAGTTTTAGGGGCCGGAGAATCTCCTGCTCGAAGTTGGATACCAAGAGGTCTAGATGGATTCATTCCAAGTGGGGACCAGGAACGAAACATCGATTTTTTGAGTTCTATGAAATGGGTAAAGGCTCGCTCCTCGCTTTCTCTGCCGATTATAGCCGGGTTTGACTCTGGAGCAAGAAATACAAAAATTATGGAAAAAGTTCAGCAAGATGTTCAAAAAAATCTTGGAATTCAACTTTCATTGATGAATTTAGATTGGCGAAGTTATGGTAAAAAACTTCAGATTGATCCTCCTTCTATTTTCAGATACGGCTGGTTGTCAGCCATTATGGATCCTATTTCTCATTTGAAAGTTTTTAGAACAGGAGACCCAAATAACTATTCTGGGTGGTCTAGTTTTCGTTATGATGAGCTGGTGAATGAAGTTGAGCGGATGCTTCCTGGTCCCCTTAGGAGTGAAAAAATTAGGTTAGCTCAGAGGATTTTGGTGAATGATGAAGCAGCTGTAATTCCCCTTTATCATTATGTTCAGAATACTGCTGTTTCTGCTCGTTTAAAGGGGTTTCGAGTGAGTCCGTTTGGGGTCATTCGTTTTCAGGACCTTTCAATAGACTAACAACAGTGTCCCTCAAGAAGGAGTCTTTTTGATGATTTGTAGAAGTTCACATCTCGATCGAATTCCTGGAATTTCTCATGGTTTTGGGACATATGAGGAGTCCATTCCACAGGAATTTTCCAAGAATTGGGAATCGTCTCGTCCCCAGTGGAAGCAGGTGCACGGGATTGCCTTTGCTCAAGTGACTGAGGTTCAACAGGCCTGTGGCGAAGTGGACGCTCTGTTT
>JANNCA010000297.1:0-7521 GCA_031386075.1 Oligoflexia bacterium | reverse complement strand
GGTAGATGTCCCAAATGAGTAACTTTGGCCGCCACAAAAAGCATAGCCGAGCGATTCTTACAAGCGGCTACGCAAGCGCCGCAAGAGATACATGCAGCAGAAGTAAAGGCAGCTTCGGCGTCAGACTTTGGTATCGGCACACTGTTCGCCTCTGGGGCATTTCCCGTGTTAATGGAAATATATCCTCCAGATTGAATAATCTTATCGAAAGCAGTTCGATCGACAAAGCAATCCTTAATAATAGGAAATGGCTTCGCCCGAAAAGGCTCAACATAAATGACGTCGCCGTCATCGAAGTGCCGTAGATGAAGCTGACAAGTAGCCGTACCCATCTGAGGCCCGTGTGGGGTGCCATTGATCACTAAACTGCAAGAGCCGCAAATACCTTCACGACAGTCGTGATCAAAGGCAACAGGGTCATCATTTTTGAGAATCAGTTCTCTATTCAGAACATCGAGCATCTCAAGAAACGACATGTGCTCAGAAAGGCTGCTCAAGGGATAGGTTTTAAACTCGCCGATACTACTCGGACCCGACTGTCTCCAAATCTTCAATGTTAGATTCATCTATTTATAGCTCCGAGTTGCCAAATGAACATTTTCAAATTCAAGGTTTTCCTTATGAAGCTCTTGCTTCTGGTTCAGGCCCTTGTATTCCCACGCCGCAGAATAACAAAAATTTTTATCATCTCTTTTGGCCTCTCCATCAGCCTGATATTCCTCACGAAAATGAGCTCCACAGGATTCATTTCGGTGAAGAGCGTCTGTGCACATGAGTTCGGCCAAGTCTATGAAGTCAGAAACTCGGCCCGCCTTTTCTAGCTCTTCATTTAACTGATTTCCTTCGCCCGAAACTTTTAGATTGTTAGAGAATTCTTGACGGAGCTTAGGAATCATACCTAATGCAGTCTTCAGGCCTTCAGCAGTGCGAGCCATTCCGCAGTATTCCCACATTATTTTACCTAATTCACGGTGATAATCATCTACTGTCTTATCGCCCTTCTGAGCGAGAAGCTGATTATTTTTTACCTGAACACCTTCAACTGCATCCTTAAATGCCGGATGATGGGTGTCTACTTTCGCTAGGGAATTGGAGGCAATATAGTGGCTCAATGTATAGGGGATCACAAAGTACCCATCTGCCAGTCCTTGCATCAGGGCAGAGGCTCCTAAACGGTTGGCTCCATGATCGGAAAAATTAGCTTCGCCAAGGACATGCAGTCCGGGAATGGTACTCTGAAGATTATAGTCAACCCAAAGCCCGCCCATTGTATAGTGAACTGCAGGATAGATTCTCATCGGTTGTTTGTATGGATTTTCGCCAGTAATTTTGTCGTACATTTCGAAGAGATTTCCATATTTAGCAGCAATCGCTGGAACCCCTAGGCGCTGGGCTGCATCCTTAAAGTCCAAGTAGACAGCGCGCCCCCCAGTTCCAACTCCACGACCTTCATCACAGGTAAATTTTGCTTGCCTGGAAGAGACGTCACGAGGCGCAAGGTTACCATACGAAGGGTAAATACGTTCCAGGTAATAGTCACGCTCTTCCTCCGCAATATCCTGAGGTTTACGGGAGTCTCCCTTTTTCTTAGGTACCCAGACCCGGCCATCATTTCTAAGAGACTCTGACATGAGGGTTAATTTAGACTGATAATCGCCGGAGACAGGAATGCACGTGGGGTGAATTTGGGTAAAACAAGGATTGGCGAAATAGGCGCCCTTTTTATGGGCTCTCCAAATGGCTGTAGCGTTCGATTTTTTGGCATTTGTCGAAAGATAATAGACATTTCCATACCCACCCGTTGCCAAAATAACCGCATCAGCACTGTGAGACTCGATCTCGCCTGTCAGTAGATTTCTAGAAATGATGCCGCGAGCGTGACCGTCAACGAGAACCAAGTCCAACATTTCGCTATTTGGATGCAACTCGACTGTCTTTTTGTCTACCTGCCGCATCAATGACTGATAGGCTCCCACTAAAAGCTGTTGGCCTGTCTGCCCGCGAGCGTAAAAAGTACGGGAAACCTGAGCGCCACCAAAAGAGCGATTGGCTAGTAATCCACCATAGTCACGGGCAAAGGGAACTCCGGACGCTACGCACTGATCAATAATGTTAACAGAGATTTCGGCAAGACGATGAACATTGGCTTCTCGTGCCCGAAAGTCTCCGCCTTTGACCGTGTCGTAAAATAAACGTTCGACAGAATCACCGTCATTTTGATAGTTTTTAGCAGCATTGATCCCGCCTTGTGCTGCGATCGAATGGGCGCGCCGAGGAGATCCATGGATGCAAAACGTTTTTACGTGGTAACCTAGCTCGCCTAATGACGCTGAGGCAGAAGCGCCTGCAAGCCCTGTCCCCACTACGATTATGGTGTGTTTGCGCTTATTCGCAGGATTCACCAACTTCATATTAAATTTATGTTTAGACCACTTCTCTTGAATCGACCCTGCCGGAATTTTTGAATCCATAGTTAGCGAACTCCAAGTAATGACACTGAGACAGTTTCTAAAATAAATCCAGCACTGACAATCCAACCGAAAGAAATGCTTGCCCAACGAAGGCGTGAGTCAGTTGATGAAAACCAGCCCAAAGTCTGCATCGAAGCAGAGATTGAATGGGACAGGTGCATCGCTAAAATGATCATAGAAAATACGTACCAGACCACGTATAATGGTTGACTAAAAATTTCAACCACGAGCTGATAGAGATCCCGCATCTCAACCCCTCCTCGAACAATGCCGTAGTGGGGGCCATATTTAAAAGTTTTTAGGTGGAGTACGACAAAAGCGAGAATGACCCAGCCCGAGTAGATCAACGTTTTTGAGGCCAAGGTAGCATCGCGCTGGGAGGGAGGCCGAACGGCATAGTGACCCGTTCTCGCTAGCTTATTCTGTAAGGTTACCCAAACTGCAGCTAGAATGTGTCCTACAAAAAAAAGGAGAAGCCCTATCTCTGCAATTTCAATCAATGGATTGTTTGTCAGAGCATAAGAATAGCGATTGAATGAATCAGCTCCGAAGAAAAGGAGCAAATTTCCAAGCATATGGATCAGGACAAATCCGCAAAGACCTAATCCTGTTAAACCCATTAAAGTTTTTTTTCCAAGTGATGAACGCAAATATTTTAAATCAATGAGAGCCATTAAAATTTCCTCTAGGGGACACAAAAAAATGCTTAATTCTAAATGTTCTTATCTCATTGTTTGCGAATTGCACAGATTAAAACATTCGAAGTTCCCAGTCAATAAATTACATGGCTTTCGCCATCAGAAATATCAGCACACCCACTTGACCAGCTTCATAAAGTGGATGTGCTGAGTGCAATAGAAAATTCTTAAGTTCCCGAACTTTTCGGTTCAGTTTCTAAGCTTACATTCAGTTTTACTTTTTCACCAATGAGAACTCCACCCGTTTCAAGCGTCTTGTTCCAGGTGAGCCCATAATCTTTTCGATTGAGTTCAGTTATTGCCTGAAACATGATTTTTTCGGTGCCCCATGGATCCTTGGTTTTTCCCAAATAAGACATATCGAAATTCGCTTTTTTTGTTACTCCATGAATAGTCAAGTCTCCTGTCATTAGGTATTTGTCTTTTCCCGTTTTCTTAATCAGGGTGCTTTCAAATTTTGCTTCTGGAAATTTATCAGCATTGAAAAATTCTGCTGATTTAAGATGGTCATCTCGTTTTGTATTGGCAGTAGAAATACTCGAAACCTTTACGTTAAAATTTACCTTAGATTTTGTTAAATCTTTATCGTCAAGATCAATTTTCCCATTAAAATCTGTAAAACTACCATGAACACTCGAAACCACTAGATGCTTCACTTCAAAGCCTATCTCGCTATGAGCTGGATCAATTTTAAGCTCAGACGCGGCTGACCACTGAGAGAATTGTAAAAGCGCTAAAAATGAAACGTAAATAAAATTCATATTTTTCATATAATCTCCTTATTTTTTATGATTGCAGTTTTTTATGATAAACCCTACTTTTTAATTATCAAGAATCTTGCAGTATCATAGAATAGTCATTGACCCACGATAAGGAAGTGTCATTCAGAAGTATTTGACGCTTTATCCTGAGATGCTCAGCTATAGAAAAATAGATCGATTAAAACTCTAGGTAGCTTAAGCACTCAAATTTGGGTCCTCCTTATTTAAGTTTTAAGTACTGACTTCAAGGAGGGCATGCGAATTATTATGGACATAGCGACAGTGGTTGGACGCTAGCTCCTGCTTCGGGGGGCAATGACTCGGAAGGTCAGGAGATGGTTCGCTCAATTGCGAACTGGTCCTGAGTTTCAATCTCAGGGTCACTGCGATCGATGATCTTCCTGTTCCATTGCTTCTCGTACTCGTCCTTGCAATCTAGTTTGATACTCATCGAAATCCGACTGGATTCGACCTGCCGCGGCTATTAAAGCAATTCGCTGCAAGCTGTCTTTAGGGGGTAATATAAAAGGATAGACGGCATGAACTTGGTTAAGTTTATCTAAAAGATCGCGGCACAGAATTAGGTCTGCGAGTTCATTTAGTTCATTCCATTTCTCTGAAGTAATTTTCCTGCTGAGTTGCTGTGGCGTTTTATTTTTTGAATTGACAGCATAAGTGCTGGCTCCAGCTTCGATTAATGCTCGAACAATCTCGGTATTATTAGAGCGAGCCGCCACATGAAGTGGGGTTTCTCCGTCGATGGTCGTCTGATTTATGTTAGCCCCGGCAGCAATAAAAGACTGAATAGTTTCAATATGGAAGAAATTTTTTGCCGCCACATGAAGTGGGGTGTAGCCGTTCCTATCACCGATATTGAGTTCGGGGCCACGAGCGACTAAAGTTCGAAGCATATCACTGGGGTTAAGGGCGACTAGGTAATGGAGTGGAGTGAGACCGTTCATATCTGTGAGATTGAGTTCAGCGCCACCCTCAATCAATACATGAAAAGTCTTAGTGTCGTAAAACAGGATTGATAGGTGAAGCGGAGTTCTGCCGGCTAAATCTTGCTTGTTGATGACTGTAGGATCTATGTTAAGCAATTGCTGTACTTGAGTCGAATTACCATTCCTAACAACATTGTGAATCGATCTAAAATAAAGGGTGAACACATTTCCAGCAAATGCGAGGTTTGCTGATAAAATCGTCATGATCGCTAAAAGGGTCTTTTTCATAAAAACATCCGAATAAGTGTTAACATTTAAAAAAAATGTATTCAGCATTTATTTTAGATTAATTTTAGTGTGCTCATTTTATCGCGTGGGTTGGAGATCGCCGTCGGTGATTGCTTTTGATGGGTGGAAGAGGCGATATTTGAGGGGAGGCATGGATCCGTCCTAGATAGAGTCATAAATGGGCTGAATATTTTTGAGGTAACTTTTTTCTATCAGCATAAGGGAAGTTTTTTTGGGTTCTTCAGGGGGAAGAGCGACTCCGCTTGAACTGTTCCCCTTCTGTTCCTAATGATGACCTTTGTGTGCAAACGATTGGCAAATAGAAAGATATGAAACCAGAATAGCGAATAAATTCAAAGCGAATTTCATTTCGACCTCCCAACTTCAAAGTTCAAAATTTTCTCAATACCGTCGGGAAGGAGTAGTTTTACGGCCCAGGCTCCTTTCATTGAGAAGCTCATTTTCAATTGATAGCGCCCCAGAGCTATTTCATACACCTTAGATTCTTCTTTACCCATGTCCATACTGGTCATGAATACCTGAGCAGTAACTTTTAAGCCTGTAACAGGTTGGGCAGTGTTTTTGCGAAGAATCTCCACCCCTAGAGTGTTGATGCCTACTTGAGGCGGACTTGGAGTCATCCTGGCGTCAAATTCAAAAGTCGAAGATTGGCCTTCTTTTTGAGAGGGGACTGCGTAGGTCGTTTTGGGTTGGATAGTTGGCATCGTTTGCATGCCCTCCGGATTTAAGTTCCCATTCGGCATGGCTACTTCGCTACTCCATGCTGGAATTATAATTAAACTCGTTGCCATAAAGTAATTCAATTTTAATTTCATGATTGTTCTGCTTTCATCAATTCGGTAAATACTGATACTGTTGATTGAGAATTGTTCTGCGAGCACTCAGGTGCCGATTGATAGTTACATCCCAGTTAAAAACAAAGCCCACTTGTGCAATTTGTTCAAACGGCAAACCAGATGATTGCACCGGACTCAGACTCTGGTCCCGCCATTGACCTAAATACTCGGCTGCGAGATCCAAACCTTCTCCCATTCGCTTGACTCCAGTCAGCGCAAAGCCGGCTGAACTGGCGTTACTTACATTAAAATAGTTTTTGTATCCCAAGGTCAGAGCAATCTGGTATCCAGCCCAAAAAAAGGAAACCGAGTGAGTGCTTCCATTCCAGGAGTGCATAAATACTGGAAAGTGGCTCCAAAAGAGTTAATAGTAGTAGAGGATCCCTGGCTCACCGTATTGATGAGTTGTTGAGCATGAATATTTTAGAACCACTTAAGACCCTGATTGAAAGTGATTTCTGCGAGATTTGAATATCGGTGATCTTGAGCGGTAGAGCGGTTCGAGAAGGGATTAAGGGGATTGTTCAGCGTAAAGAGGTCATCGTCACGGAGTGTCGGGAAATCGACTAAATGGGCGGTAGGATTGTCTGACCTCTCGATGAGTACTTCAAAGGCTTCTCTTTGATAGTCCAAAAAAGCTTGAGTCAGAAAAAAGAGGATTTGCCTAGGAGTTGCCTGATTTCCTAGTGTGAGCATACCAAAGCCCATGCTTCCAATTCCGTAGTCGTACATACGTTGCGATGCACCGATTTGCAATGTGGAATCACTGGTGTCGACTCCAACCTGACCTTGGTTTTGTTGAGAATTGCGACCCTAACCACCTGTTACGATTCCCACGCCTGAAATATTAACTTGAGGCGAAAGGCTACTGTCTTCTGGAATTGGAACGGGCTGAGCTTGGATTGCCCACAAGGATGATGAACCTACTGGCTAATCCGAGTAATGTCAGTTTCAGTTTTCCGGGCCCGGGTAAGTCCCATTGTAGGTGAAGGCGTGAATTTTCACTCAAGGAACAATTTCGTGAATCGAAATTCCGACATTCATATCAAATTCGTGGACTGTCTCCCCCAGCATGGGTGCTTGCCTTGGGGGGGTAAATAGGAGTAGTAGTAGCCGGATGGAACGTGTTTTCCCAACCAGGCGGGATTGCAGTGTGCCCAGTGCGAGAGGAAGGGTGCCTTGCTGGGGAAGCCCAAGCAGAATGTGGGGGGGGAACTCATGAGTATACCCGCTCCAAATGCAACACCGCTAGTACCCGCGCTCGAAATAAAATCTCGTCGCGTTAAACCGGCATTTTCTTCACTCTTATTTGTGTTGATCGGTGATTTATTCGGGGGTTCTGGATGATTCTGGCTCACTGGTGTTATTCTCCTGGGATTGCGGTTTCGTTTAAAGTTGTTCTGAAGTCGAGTCTCCGCTATCATTTTTGCCAGGATTTTCCTAGAAACTTAAGGTGAGAGTGTCGGGGGGGGGGGGGCCCACAAAAAGCGGCGTTGTTTAGG